>JAIPFM010000191.1 GCA_021736645.1 Phycisphaerae bacterium
TAAGACACTGTATGGTACTTGGTCTGGTGATGGTGTCCCATGGGTATACTCAAGATACAAGCCAATACATCGTTCAAGAGCGGGGGGCCTATGACTCGGACAATCACGCCAGGCTCCTTGTGGAGATCAGGGATCTGGCGGCTCAGGAGACGCCTGTGCCTGTGCGCGTGATCGTGACTGCTTCGGAGGGTTCACATCCGGACGGGTCCGGTCACGGTGTGTATGCGGATGGGCGGTTCTATGCTGACGGGCATTTTGAAGTCGTGGTGCCCAGGGGCACGACCCGGATTGACCTTCGAGGCGGCCCTCATTTTGTGCCGCTGAAAATTCAGGAGGCCTTTGACGGCGGTCACGAGTATCACATTTCAGTGTCACTGCATCAGTGGTTTTCTCCGGAATTGCGGGGATGGTACTGTGGGGACAATCATGTGCACGCGCTCCATGACAGCCAGGCCATGGTCAAGGCCAGCCTGGACTATGCTGCACTGCAGGGGCGGGCCAATGGTCTGAACTGGATCACCGAGGCAGGGTCCAATGTCCCTTATGACAGAATCGATCAACTGGATACTGCGTCTTTTCTGTTGCGCTATGCGCAGGAGCAGCGACTGGGTGCCTATGTGGGGCATGTCAATACGCCGGGAATCACTCGCCCGATTGGCAAGGCATTTACGGATACAATCATGGCTCGCCCTTTGCCTGTTCAGGCCGTGAAGACGCGCGTACATGAGCTTGACGGTGTGGTGGTCCATACGCATCCACTGACTCCACCGTATCAGCTGCACTGGATGGGTGCCATGGAGTTCTTTTCCGATGCGGTCATGGGCCGGTGTGCGGATTTGCTGGACATCGATTCCAGGGCCACGGAATATCTGTGGTTCATGGCGCTGAACCTGGGCAACCGGGTGGCAGCAAGCGGATCGACGGACAGTGCCCTGGGCCGGGTGAAAACCGCATCCCCTGGGGACCGGCGTGTGTACTGTCGCGCAGAGACATTCACGTATCCTGCGATCATAGAAGGCCTGCGTCAAGGTCGAACAGTGGCCACGAACGGCGGGGCGTTTTTCCCCCTTTTTGAGATGGATGGCCGTGAGCCGGGTGACGTGATTGAACTAAAGGACAGGCAAAAGTTCACGGCCCGTATGGAAATACAGACCCTGGCCGGTGTGCGCACTGCGCAGCTCTATCGCAATGGTGTGCGCGTGTGGGCCGAAAATCTGACTGGACGCACAGGTCCCATCGAGCTGGAAAAGGTGATTGAAGAATCTCAGACCTGCTGGTATGTGTTCAGGGTAGAAGATGCACAGGGCAACTGGGCCATCACCAGTCCGATATATTTCAATTCGACTGCGCCTCCTGCAGAATTACGGGCTGAGGCGATCCTCTTGGCCATCAATAACTGCACAAGATTTATCGAGCTGCGCCGGACATTCTATGCCCACGTGATTGCGACCGTGTCTGAAGGAGAACAGATCGAGGCTGTGGAGTTGCTCAGAGACGGCCAGGTCATCCAGGCATTTCTGGCTGCACAGGGCGATCAGCTCAAAAACAACCGGGTGCCTGTGACTCAGTTGGAGGGTGAGTATGAGCCAGGGTGGGTGTGGTATCCGGATCCTGCAAAAGCCGTACATTTTCAGTGTGATTATCCCGTACAGGACACGGGTTGGTATGCCGTACGCATTCAAACCGATACGGGTCGCACCGTGACATCGGATGGCATTCGATTTGATGCGTCTCATGCCAACAGCAGGACCCTGTCCGTGGCGCATTTAAGTGGCAGCGGAAGCTCTCTGACATTACGGGGCTATGGCGAGGAGATGCCGCTTGCAGACATTCAACTCCCCTTTGTGGGCGATGCCTGGTGGTATCCCAAAAACACCTACTGGCAGATGATCGCTGATTTCGGCCAGGGTGTTCAACACCTCGGCGGTGGTTGGGAGGGTGCTGAATCCAACTTCAGACCAGCCCACTGATCATGCGTGTCACCCTTCTTCGCTTCCACTCTCTGTTGTTACATTCAAAGAATCGCGACACTGGTCAGGCTTTCGTATCTATGGTAAGCTAGGTCATGGCGACATGGCAAGTGCACACAGACGAACATCTGGTTCAAAAGATCGGCAAGGGGCATACCCAGGCCCTGGCAGAGCTGGTTCGTCGTCACCAACAGCGTGCCCTGCACCTGGCGTTTCGGTCGGTGGGGGACTGGCATCTGGCAGAGGATGTGGTGCAGGAGGCGTTTCTGCGCGTGAACCGCGCTGCCTCCAAGTACACGCCTGATGCGAAATTCAGTACCTGGTTCTACAGGATTGTGGTGAATCTCTGTATGGATGAATTACGCAGAGGTCAGCGCCATTCAAGGGCCACGACCCAGGCCATGGAAGAGGGGCAGTCGTTCGTGGAGACTCCCGTGCATGCCCAGGAGGTGGCCGAATTGCAGCAGGCCGTGCATCGTGCCCTGGGTCAGCTCAATGAACGGGAACGTGTGGCCGTGATCCTTCATCGTTTTGAAGGGCAGTCTCATGAACAGATCGCAGAGATCATGGAGGCCAGTGTGTCTGCTGTGGAGTCCCTGCTGGTCAGGTCGTATCGCAAGTTGCGGCAGATCCTGGCTGATTTTTCAAATAAAACCCCAAAAAAAACGCAGGGGCCCGGGAAATCGGGCGTTTAAAGCTTTAATGAGGTGATCATTGTGGACCATCTAACAGACAACCAATTACTGAATATGATGAGTCAGTCAGCCCTGGATGATGCTTTGAACGCGCATCTGGCAGACTGCAATGAATGCGCGCAGAGGTTCCAGGCCTTGAAGGAGCCCTGGGATGTGCTGGGACAGTGGACACTGGACACGCCTGAGATCGACTTGACAGATCAGGTGCTCAGCAGGGTTGCGAAAAATCGCTCCATTTATCTGAAACAACCCCAGGCCCTGATCCGGATTGCTGCCTCGATCATCATTGGTGTGGGCGCTGGGTCCTGGCTGGGGCAGTCAGTGGCGCGGCCTGTGTCCGATGAACAGGCGGCGGAGGCCATGTATCTTGATGTGCTGACCTTGAATTCCTCCACGGGCTGGACCGCGCCATTGCTGGAAGAGGGGCAGGAATAGGCTATGACCAGAAAACTCTTTCATCTGAGTCTGTTGGTTGTGGTGCTGGTCGCAGGCGCTGCGAGTTATGCGGTGCGTAGAAACCTGGGGCCTGACGTGGATACGCCTATGGGCTGCGCACGGCAATGGCTTGACTTGTCAGGAAAACAATGCCGCAACATCCAAAGCAAGGATCCGAATTTTCGCCAGGAGGCTCAGGCCCTGTCTCTGGCACTTCAGGATGCACGACAGACCATGGCAGCTCTGATGGCCAATGCAAAAACATCGGATGACACGCTTTCTGACCAGGCTCAAGTGATTCTGGATGCACACCATGCACTCATGCGGCGTTCGATGCGTCACCTGATGGTGGTGCGGGAGTTTGCCGATGTCAGTCAAGGTGTTCGCCTTAATTCGCTGTGTTCCAATGCCATGGGATGTGGCAACGGTCGAGGCATGGGTATGGGGCGCGGCATGGGAATGGGGCCCGGTATGGGGCCTGGCATGGGGATGATGGGTATGGGACGCAGGCGGGGTGCACTGGCGCCTGCGTTGACCTTGACAGAAGCGCAGCAGGCCATCATTGACAAGATTGCCCCTGATTATGAGGCGGAGTGTTTCAATTTCATGAGGCAGGTGAGGCTGGCTCATCTTGACCTGTCAGCTGTACTTCAACATGCGGACAGCCCTGATGAGTCGATCCAGCAGGCCCTCGAATCTTTCATTGCTGCGAGAACCTCATTTGAGAAGCATACGATTGACTATGTGATAAGTATCAGATCCCTGCTCACAGAAGCGCAGCAACAGCGTTTGATCGGGCTGTGCAAAGGCTGATAAAAGCAGGACTTCTGTCAAAATGCCTGTGGTTTTGAGTTGTCAGTAAGCAGTAGACAGAAAGACCCTATTCCTGCTGCCAGAGACAGCCTCTGCAGGCTGACCGGAACTCTTTGCAGAAACTGAGATTTTTTTGAAAAAAAACGCAGGGCCTTCTCATGTCAGGACGTTCAATGGGTGATATGGGATACAGCAGTAAAATAAAGTCATGTGATTGACAACTGCAGCCTGATCCTGTATAAAAAATGACTAACATATTTTAGCTAAAAGGAGAAACGTATGAAGCGTTCAATCGTCATCATTGCATGTGTTATTGCCGCCGTTGTGATCATTCCTCTTGTGGCCCAGACATCTCGTTCCGGCAATGCCGAAAAGGTTTGCCCCATGGGCCAGGCAGAAGGCCAGGCATGTCAGGGGCAATGCGAAGCAGGTCAGAACTGTGCGGATTGTCCGAAAAAGGCAAGTGGCGAATGCCAGGGATGCCAGAAACAGTGCGAAGAGGGTGAGATCTGTGGAAATTGCCCCAAGGCAGGCGCATGTGAGATGCAGGAAGACGCTGCCGACGAAGGCGGCGCCATGGGCATGATGGGACAAGGCATGGGCGGCGGCTGCGGCATGGGCGGTGGCTGCGGCATGGGCATGGGTCAGTGCGGCCAGAACTAGGCTTCAATTTCTCAATGAAACATGATCCAGCGGACAGGTGATTCACCTGTCCGCTTTTTTTATGGCTGCTTTCGTTGAATTATTGCCCGGGACGTCAGAGTGTGGTATATGTTCCGATGCAACAGTCATTTGAGTGTGGAGTTTTTAAATGGGCATGAATCACACAGGTGTATTTCAGGATCAGCAGTTTGCCAGTGACAACTATGCAGGCATGTGCCCGGAGGCGTTGGAGGCCCTGGCCAGAGTCAATGACGGGCATGTGCAGCCGTATGGAGATGATCCCTGGACGGCGGAAGTCTGCGACCTGTTTCGTGACCTGTTCAATTGTCACTGCCAGGTGTTTTTTGTGTTTAACGGCACAGCCGCCAATTCCCTGGCGCTGTCCTCCTTTTGTCAGCCGTATCACAGTGTGATCAGCCATCGTATGGCACACATTGAAACAGATGAGTGCGGGGCCCCCGAGTTCTTTTCCCATGGGGCCAAGATCCTGCTGGGAGAGGGTGAAAACGGAAAGCTCGATCCCGAGTGTATCCATGAGATCGTGACTCGCCGTACGGATATCCACTTTCCCAAACCCAGGGTCGTGTCCGTGACACAGGCCACGGAACTGGGCACTGTGTACACCAAGGCCGAATTGCAGGCCATCCAGTATGCGGCCAGAAAGAATCAACTCAAGATCCACATGGACGGGGCCCGATTTGCCAATGCTGTGGCTGCCCTGGGCGTACAGCCCCGCGAATTGACCGTGGACTGCGGTGTGGATGTACTGTGTCTGGGCGGGTCCAAGAATGGTCTGGCTGTGGGAGATGCTGTGATCTTCTTTAACCCGGAGCATGCGCAGGAATTTGCCTATCGGTGCAAACAGGCAGGCCAGTTGGCCTCCAAGATGCGATTCATTGCAGCGCAGTGGCTCGGCATACTGAAAGATGACATCTGGCTCAAGTATGCCCGGCATGCCAATGAAAGTGCCAGGCTTCTGGAAGATCAACTCAAACAGATCCCGGAGATCGAGTTTCTGTGCCCGCGCCAGGTCAATTCCGTATTTGTGACCATGCCTCAGGCGGTTCATGATGCGCTCCACCGCAAGGGCTGGCACTTCTACACCTTTATTGGCCACGGCGGCGCACGCCTCATGTGTTCGTGGAATACCACGGAACAGGCCATTAACGCACTGGTCACTGACATCAAGGCAGCCATGGCCTAGCTCATTAAGGAAGAAACCAAACAAGTCGTGACCCAATTGGAATAAGGTGCCCTATGCTCATCAAAGAAAAAGTGAAACAGGCCAAGGATCTGCTCAAGGAATTTGACGTGGACTGCTGGGTGACATTTACGCGTGAAAGTGCCATCAACGGGGATCCGGTATTGACCTTTCTGGTGGGGGCGCCTGTCACGTGGCACTCTGCATTTATGATCACCAGGGACGGTCGCACCCAGGCCATTGTGGGCAAATATGACCAGATCACTGTACAGGAAATCGGGGCGTATGACGAGGTGATCGGATATGTGGAGGGGGTGAAGGGCCCGTTGCAGGCATTCATGAAGGAGGTGAATCCCGCCACCATAGCGATCAATTATTCCGAAGACAGCGAGATCTGCGACGGTCTGACACACGGCATGTACCTGACCTTGAAGTCCATGCTCGATGAGATCGGTATGGGCGAGCGTCTCATGTCTGCCGAGCCGATTGTGTCGGCCCTGCGGGAGAGGAAGTCTCCCACTGAACTGGAGGCCATCAGGCAGGCCATTGCCCACACCCAGTACATCTTTGAGCGAGTCACCCAGTTCATTGCGCCGGGCAAGACAGAAAAAGAGATCGCTGCGTTCATGCTGGCAGAGGTCAAGAATCGAGGCCTGGAAACGGCCTGGGAGTCCGCGGTGTGTCCCTCTGTATTCACCGGTCCGGAAACGGCTGAAGCGCACTATGGGCCCACGGACCGACCTGTCAAGCCTGGGCATGTGCTGAACATGGATTTCGGCGTGAAGGTCAATGGCTATTGCTCGGACATGCAGCGTACGTTTTATGTCATGGAATCAGGCGAGGACACAGTGCCGATCGAGGTACAAAAGGGCTTTGATACGATTGTGCAGGCCATTGAAAAATCCAGACGGGCCATGAAGCCCGGTGTGATCGGTCTGGACATAGACACTGTGGCCAGGGACATTGTGACACAAAACGGCTATGATCCATTCCCCCACGGCCTGGGCCATCAGGTGGGACGTTATGCGCACGACGGCACAGCATTGCTCGGCCCGGCCTGGGAAAAGTATGCACAAAAACCCTTCAAGCCACTGGAGCCCAAGATGGTCTTTACGCTGGAGCCCAGACTCACCATCCCGAATCGAGGCGTGGCCACGATAGAAGAGATGGTCGTAGTCACTGACCAGGGCGCAGAGTTCCTTTCCACACCGCAAACAGAACTGATCCTCATTCGTTAGGGTTGTTTTGGGTTTGGGATTCTGTTAACTGCACGCATCCTATCAGGAGGCCCACAATGTTAGGACGTATCGAGTCATGGTCCTTTATAGTCATTGCAGCCATGCCATTTGTCTCATTCGGGTCAGATTTTCGCCACCCGGGCCTGCTGCATAGCCGGACGGATCTGGACCGCATGAAGCAGAAGGTGGCGGCCGGTGAAGAGCCGTGGCAGAGTGGTTTCGAGAGATTCAAGGTGGATCAGGGGTCACAGGGGGACTATCGGCTGCGAGGTCCCGGTGCAGAAATCGGGCGCAGCCCCAGTGTCAATTTTGGCGAGTATGATCAGGACGCCAATGCCGCGTATCAGTTGGCCCTGATGTGGGCCATCACAGGGGACCGGACTTTTGCGGCCAAGGCCCTTGAGATTGTCAATGCCTGGAGCAAAACCCTCAAGCGGGTATCAGGTCGTGACGCCGTGCTCATGGCAGGCCTGGGGCCGTTCAAGATGGTCAATGCCGCGGAGATCCTGCGTTATACTGATACGGGCTGGTCTGACACGGACATCCGCCAGTGCGAACAGATGTTCATGCAGGCCATTTATCCTGCCATCCGTGATTTTGCTCTGTTTGCCAATGGCAACTGGGACATTGCCGCGATCCAAACGGTTATGGCCATAGGTGTGTTCTGTAATGACCGGGCCGTGTTTGAGAAGGGCCTGCGCTATTATGTCAACGGGGCCGGCAACGGACGCCTGACCCATTATGTGATCAATGAGGCAGGTCAGTGTCAGGAGAGCGGTCGGGACCAGCAGCACACGCAACTGGGCCTGGCCCTGCTGAGTGCCTGCTGCGAAATCGCGTGGCACCAGGGGCTCGATCTGTTTGCCTACGCGGACTATCGCCTGCTGGCCGGATTTGAATACACGGCCAAATACAACCTGGGCGAGGATGCGGCATTTCAAGAGACACTGGACCGGACCGGCAAATATCACCATACCAGGATCTCGCCGCAGGGGCGCGGTCGTTTGCGCGCCGTGTACGAGCAGGTCTTTAACCACTATGTGAATCGTGTTGGCATGGAAGCTCCCTATACACAGAAGGCGGCTGAACGGGTCCGGCCAGAGGGCCCGGGTCGACCAAGTGCCGACCATCCGGGATTCGGCACACTGCTGTTTTCCCGACAGCCTGGTCAGCGTGATCCCGTGGGAGTACCGGGCGCACCAGGCGGTCTTGTGGCACGTGGAACAATAGACAAGATCAGCCTGACCTGGGTGGCGGTAGTCAATGCGGACCGATATACCATAAAGCGATCTTCCGGTCCGAATGAGCCTTTTATGACCTTAAAAGAGGATGTCACAATCCCGGCCTATACGGATACAGAGGTGAACGCAGGACAGGTGTATACGTACAGCGTCAGTGCCGCCCATGCCTCAGGTCAGGGGCCGGATGCATTTCCCGTGCAAGTTTGTGCCGGTCTGCCCGTGCCCTGGTCCCATCAGGATGTGGGGGATGTGGCCGTCACCGGCACATCGCAGTTTGACGGCCGGCAATTCACGCTTGAAGGGGCAGGCAAAACCCTGTGTACGGACCAGGATCAGATGCAGTTTGCCTGTCGCGTGTTGGAGGGTGACGGTGTCATTGTGGCCCGGTATGTGCCTCAGCTCAGTTCACAGTTTACACGCATGGGCCTGTTCATGCGGGAATCCCTGGACATGAATTCGTCTCAGGCCGCCTTGCTTGTGACACCGTTCTTTGGCCGGAACGTGGAGGCACCTGGCTGGTATGCACGCCTGTACAGTCGGGCAAAGCCTGGACAGGTATGCCAGATGAAGGAGGCCGAACCCCTGCGCGATCCCTTTGTGATTCAGGGTCGTTTGTTGGGGGCCTGCTGGCTGCGCCTTGAACGCCACGGTGACATCTTCAAAGGTGCCGTATCAGATGACGGTTCCGCGTGGACCTCTATGGGCCAGGTGATTATGCCTTTGAAAAAGACCGTGTTTGTCGGCCTGGGAGTCTGTTCGGGGCTGGACATGGTGACCACCCTGGTCAAGTTCGATCAGGTGACTGTGTCACCCATGAGGTAGGTACTGCACGCCGTGTCACCAGATAGTCAGGTGTGATTCAGTTTCACGATTATAAGACCAGTCCTCGTCAAAACTCCTTGAGTGATTCCTGGATGCCCTTGTGGATCTCGTACCAGAAGCTCAGAGCGGCTTCATGCTTGTCTTTTTCGAAGTGGTCGAGCCATTGCAGGAGTTCCGGGGCCTGTTGGCCTTCCACCGTGTGTTTGCGTTTTAGAAACGTGTGGATCAGATCAATGCTGCGCTCGGATTCCCAGAATGCAGAGGCGTTTCTGCTGTTGATCCTGCTTGCAGTCATCCTGATGTTGTCCAGGTAGGGTTGACGAAGGTCAAACAGGGAGCCCATAATCTCAGGGATCATGTCTTCGGCCCAGTTCCTGTGAAATCGACAAAAGCCGAGGTTGTCAACCATGAGTTCCGAACAAAACCGTTCGCCATTGATGCGCCCGAGTTTGCGCGGCGGCACAAAATCCTGACCGTAGTACATGTAGTATTTGCCCATAATCGCCATGGGAGAGAGAACACCGGGTGTCCAGTACTGATTGGGGACCATCCAGCCTTTGCGTGCGAATGCCGTGTACACAAAGCGGTCGAGTATCTTGGCGCCCTTGTCGCGGGCCAGGTGTCTGGCGAGCTTTCTGGCACCTTGAGACAGGTTCAATAGGCCTTTTTGTTCAATGATGGCGTCCCGGAGCCCGATGCCGATTTGGGCATTGTGCTGAGAGGTGGCTATGACATCAAACCCGTTCACATCAAACACGGGGATCTGCGTGACACCCAGATTCTCCGGTGTCAGATCTTTGTGCACCAGGCAGTCCATCAGCCAGGACAAGACGCCGCCTACGGAAATGGCGTCAAATCCGTAAGTGTCTGCGTGGTGGGTCAGGGCTTCTGCTGCACGCTGGTCGAATATACCGCACTGAGGGCCCATGGCATGATACGGCTCATAGTCCTTTTTGAAAGCGCCGTTCATTTTTTTGCAGACCGCAGCGCAGGGTTCACCACAGTTTTTTTGCTGTTTCTTGTCAATGGTTTCTTCGTTGAATTGCTTGAGATAGTGTTGAAGGATGAATCGATTATGGATGTCCAGACGCGTTTCTTCGGGCATATACATACTGCTGTAGTTGAATGACAGCATGGTGCCGGCGAGGCTGGCATAGTTGACACCCAGGGTGCCTCCAGTCTTGAACTTTGGGTCAAACCGATATTTGGTGGTGGCCTCGAGGTCTTTGGCTGCCAGTTTCTTTTGGTACTTGTCCATGAACCACTGATCTGCTACTTTTCGATCGCGGAAGTCTTCATCAATGAATGTGCCTCCATAGATGATGGCGGCAATACCGTGCTGCTGGAAGAGTTTGGAACCGAGGCCACCCCGTCCGGCCCAGGTGTCCACATGACTCAACTGACCCTGATTCACAGGGACAGACACGATCGCGCCGATGTCCGTGACAGCAGAGGCCGGGCCGACTGCCAGGATGCGAGGGTCTGACTCGTATTGACCGCCAAAATGTT
>JAIPFM010000192.1 GCA_021736645.1 Phycisphaerae bacterium
TCACTTAATGATCTGTCCCTCCAGCCTGCTCACTCGATGGCCAGACCCATTCTCGCAACTTCAGCCTCAGTGGCACAAGATGTAATTCTTCAAAAAAAACGATTGATCTTCGTTGTTCATTATTCTATACTTCGCCACATAACGAAATGAAAGGGTGTTGTGTATGCAGGATATTCTGGCGATTACCAAGGCACTGGCTGATGAAAATCGGCTGCGCGCACTGATGATGCTCCGTGAACAGGAATTATGTGCCTGTCAGGTGATTGAGGTGTTGGGTCTGGCGCCGTCGACCGTGTCCAAGCACATGACCATCCTGCGTCAGGCGGGTCTGGTGCAGGCACGCAAGGAGGGGCGGTGGATGTATTACCGCCTGCCTCAGCGCAGTGCGGCCAAGCCCGTGAAAGAGGCCCTTTCTTTTGTGAAAGCGAATCTGGCCGAGTCGGTTCAGGCGAAACAGGATGATAAGAAACTTCAAAGGGTTTTGAGTGTTGACAGGGAATTGCTATGCAAAAATCAGATAAAAAAATAAAGGTATTGTTTCTATGTACCGGTAATTCGTGTCGCAGTCAGATGGCTGAGGGCTGGACGCGGTTTCTCCACGATGATATTATTGAGGCGTATTCTGCGGGCGTGGAAACCCATGGTCTGAATCAAATCGCGGTCAAGGTCATGGCTGAGGCGGGTGTGGACATCTCCGGGTACAGGTCAAAGCATATTGACGAGTTCAAGGACGTGGACCTGGATGTGGTGGTGACAGTGTGCGGCCATGCCCACGAGCATTGCCCGGTATTTCCAGGGCGCACGCGTGTGGTGCATGTGGGCTTTGAAGATCCGCCCAGGCTGGCTGCTGAAGTCGACGGAGAAGAAGAAAAGCTGGAGTGCTATCGCGCGGTGCGTGACGAGATCAAGTCGTACGTGTTGAATTTTCTCGAAGGCCTGGTCCTGGAATCCGTGGCCGCGACTCTGAAGATCTATGATCCGGCCCTGTGCTGTTCCAGCGGCGTGTGCGGACCGTCTGTGGATGACAGGCTTGTGGCCCTGGCGGGATTCCTCAAGGGCCTGGACGCGTCTCAATTCAAGGTGGAGCGGTACAATCTGGCGCAGCAGCCTGCCGCGTATGTGGACAACAAAGCGGTGGCAGCCACGCTCAAGGATAAAGGCACGGATGCGTTGCCCCTGTTTTATGTGGATGACGAACTGGTGTGGTCCGGGTCTTATCCCCCTGTGGAAAAACTGGCTGAACTATTGAACATAGACGCTGTGGAGTCTTCGGATTCAGGCTCCTGCTGCGGCAATGGCGGCGCATGCGGTGGCGGTGGTGATGGCGGGGGATGCTGCTCATGAAAATGTTTCTGAGCCAGGTGCCGAGGTTTCTCTTTTTTACGGGCAAGGGCGGTGTGGGCAAGACGTCCATGTCCTGCGCTGCGGCCGTGGGCCTGGCAGATGAAGGCAAACGTGTGCTTCTCATCAGTACAGACCCTGCGTCGAACCTGGGTCAGGTGTTGGATGTCACTTTGGGATCGAGTCCTGTCCCTGTCCCGGACGTGGAGGGCCTGGACGCCATGAACATCGATCCGATTCAGGCCGCAAAAGAATACTGTGAGCGCATGGTGGGGCCCTATCGCGGGGTGCTTCCGGACGAGGCCGTACGGCAAATGGAAGAGCAGTTATCAGGCGCCTGCACGGTGGAGATCGCCGGATTCAATGAGTTCTCCAAGTTCATTGGCGATGAGGACGCGATTGCGGCCTACGATCACGTGGTCCTTGACACGGCGCCCACAGGTCACACGCTGCGTCTGTTGAGTCTGCCTGCTGCGTGGACCGAGTTCGTGGCAGACAATCCCACTGGCAGTTCGTGCCTGGGGCCGGTGTCCGGTCTGGCCGAACAGCAGGTCCTGTATGATCGCGTGATCACGGCACTGAAAGACAGCCAACGTACGATCCTGGTGCTGGTGGCGCGGGCTGAAGCGGCCAGTCTGGCCGAGGCTGCGCGCGCAGGTCAGGAACTCAAGGACCTTGGCATGGCATCGCAGCATGTCATCCTGAACGGTCTTTTCAGAACGGATGCCTCTGATCCCGTGGCCCAGGCCTTTGCGGAGCAGTGTCAAACCGCGCTGGACACCATGCCGGAATTTTTATCCGGCCTGCCTCGCACGGACACGGCCTTCAGACCGCATGGCGTACTGGGCATTCGTGCCCTGCGTGCCGTGGTGCAGGGCGACGCAGATGCCCTGGACGTGCAGGCCTTTGACACACTGCAGCAGGCCCTCTTCAAGGCCACTGAGGCCATTCTTCCCTGGCAGGCATTGCTGGATGACCTGGCAGCACCGGGCCGCGGCCTGATCATGACCGTGGGCAAGGGCGGTGTGGGCAAGACCACGATGGCGGCCCTGGTGGCACTGGAACTGGCTCGTCGCGGCCACAAGGTCCATCTCTCCACCACGGACCCGACCGGGCACGTGACACTGGTTGACGCCGTGCCCAATATCACGGTCAGTCGGATTGACCCGGCTGTGGAAACCGAGCGTTATGTCACGGAGTCGCTGGCGCAGAATAGAGATCGGCTTTCATCCGAGGATCTGGCCCTGCTGGAAGAAGAACTGCGATCTCCCTGTATTGAAGAGATTGCTGTGTTTCAGGCCTTTGCCCGAGTCGTGGCCCAGGCGCATGATCAGTTTGTGGTGCTCGACACGGCGCCCACAGGCCATACACTGCTGCTCCTGGATGCGACCGAGGCGTACCATCGTGAAGTGGCCAGATCCACGGGTGATCTGCCTGAGTGTGTGAAGCAGCTCCTGCCGCGTCTGCGAGACCCGGACTTTACACGTGTGTTGATTGTGGTACTGCCTGAGCCCACGCCGACCCAGGAGGCGACCGCCTTACAGAAGGAACTGCAGCGTGCTGATATTGAACCCTATGGCTGGATCATCAATCGCAGTTTTGCCCTGGCTGGATCACAGGATCCACTGCTCTGTGCCAAGGGCCTGCATGAAATCCCGTATATCCAGGAGATCGCACAAGACCTGGCACCGCGGACCGTGCTGTCGCCTTGGACTTCGCGGGCCTTAAATAAGACGCTGGATTTTGACGCTTTGTTGGATAAAGATGTCACGAGATCGGTTTGATTCAAGGAGAAGACTGTCATGGACAACAGGACCAAAGAACTCATTGCGATTGGCGCGTCTGTATCTGCCAACTGTATCCCCTGCATCAAGTACCACGTGGACAAGGGGAATAAACTCGGGCTTGATTCCGCCTCTATTCAGGAGGCGATCGCTGTGGGCCAGAGGGTGCGCAAAGGCGCTGCCGGTGAAATGGACAAGGTGCTCCAGACGCTGGCCGGTATAGACAAGACTGACACGCCCGGCTGCGGCGGGTAAAACATGACCACATCGCACACTGAAATACAATCCAATTGGACCTGGCAGGACCGACTCGGCGCTGTGGCGGTACGCTGCGCGTTTCGTCGCATGCGTTATGCAGTGACACCGGGACTGTATGCGGTGAACGATCCCGGAGCGGATTCTCTGGTTTTTGTGTCTGCCAATTACAAGCTATCCTTTGATCACCTCCGGTGTTCGTTGACAGGGATTAGCGGATGGATTCTGGTGTTGGACACCAAGGGCATCAATGTGTGGTGTGCTGCTGGCAAGGGGACCTTTGGCACAGAGGAACCGGTTCGTCGTGTGGACGCGGTGAATTTGAAGGATGTCGTGACTCATCGTCAACTCATTGTCCCTCAATTGGGCGCGCCTGGCTTGGCAGCGCACGACGTGGCCAAACAGTGCAGATTTCACATTGTGTACGGGCCTGTCCGGGCCTGCGATATCGCGAGATTCCTGGAGGCCGGACTCAAGGCCGATCCTGCCATGCGGCGCGTACAGTTTCCATTAAGGGACCGCCTGGCCGTGGTGCCTGTGGAGATGATTGGCTCCGTGGGAAAGGCCGCTGCACTGGCCGGCCTGTTCGGCGTACTGGCCATCCATCGCAGCGGGACCTGGTCCTGGCAAGGCCTGTACCCCGAGGGCGTGACAGCGGCAGGCCTTGTGTTTCTCGCCTATCTGTTTGTCAGTGTGATCGTGCCTGCTGGCCTGCCCTGGCTGCCGGGACGGGCCTTCAGTCTCAAGGGGGCCTGTGCAGGACTCCTTGGCTGGGCACTTCTGTGGGCCACGGGTCTGTACGGGCGAGCCAGTGAACTCATGGCCTGGTGTATGCTCTTCATGGTGATGGGATCGTTCATGGGCCTCAACTTCACGGGCGCGTCCACGTACACGTCTTTGTCAGGCGTCAAAAAAGAGACACGTCTGGCCGTTCCAATGATGGCAGTGGGATTGCTGTTGTCACTGGGGCTTTGGATCAGGGCCTGCGGTATTTTGTGAGGGACAAGCATGGGACTCTATTTAAACAATGTCGTGACACTTCAGCTCGATCAAGACTTGTGTGTGGGCTGCGCCAGGTGCCTGGAGGTCTGTCCCCATAGGGTCTTTTCCATGAAGGACAACAAGGCCTGGCTCCAGGATCGGGACGCCTGCATGGAGTGCGGTGCCTGTGCCAAGAACTGTCCGAAGGACGCGATCACTGTGCAGGCCGGTGTGGGCTGTGCCCAGGCCGTGTTCAACAGCTGGCGAACCGGAAAAACAGAGTGTTGTTGTGATGCCTCCTGCTGTGGTGGCACCAAAAAGGATAAGGAATGATCTTATGAGCGCAGCGAATACGATGGATAACGACCGGAAAATGACGAGTATCTTTGAACGCTACCTCACGGTGTGGGTGGGGCTCTGTATTGTGGGCGGCATCGCCCTGGGCAAGGTCGCGCCGGACCTGGCGAGAACCCTGGACAGCATGGCGATTTCCGTGAATGGGGCGCCGGTGGTGTCGATCCCCATTGCAATCTGTCTGTTCTTCATGATGTATCCGATCATGGTGAAGATCGACTTCGCAGAGGTACTCAAGGCCGGTAAGAGTATCAAGCCCGTGGGCCTGACCCTGGTGATCAACTGGCTGATCAAGCCGTTTACCATGTATGCCATTTCGCTCTTTTTCCTGGGTACGGTGTTCTATCAGTTCATCGGCCCGGAGGTCACGGACCTGGTCAAGATGCCGCTGGGTGCCAATCTGGCTGTGGGTGACACCTACGGCGTGGGCACGGTCGTGCTTTCAGACGGGATCAAGATGCTCGAAGTGCCCCTGTGGCGAAGTTACCTGGCCGGTTGTATCCTGCTGGGCATTGCGCCCTGTACGGCCATGGTGCTGGTGTGGGGTTTTCTGTCCAAGGGCAATGACGGTCACACGCTGGTTATGGTGGCCATCAATTCCCTGGCCATGCTGTTTCTGTACGGACCACTTGGGGGTTTTCTGCTGGGTGTGGGCAAGCTCCCTGTGCCATGGCAGGCCTTGCTGCTGTCGATTTCAATCTACGTGGCCCTGCCGCTCATTGCGGGATTCTTGTCGCGCAAATGGATCATTGCACACAAGGGCCTCGACTGGTTCAAGGAGAAGTTCCTGCATGTGTTGACGCCCATCACGATCATGGCGCTGCTGGCCACGCTGGTGCTGCTGTTCAGTTTCAAGGGCAAGACCATCCTGGAAAATCCACTGACGATTCTTTGGATCGCGGTTCCCCTGTTTATCCAGACCGTGCTGATCTTCATCCTCGGTTATGTGATGAGCAAGGGCCTCAAGCTCACGTACGAAGACGCGGCGCCGTCTGCCATGATCGGTGCGTCAAATCATTTCGAGGTCGCGATTGCCACGGCCACCATGCTGTTCGGCCTGTCCAGCGGTGCAGCCCTGGCCACGGTCGTGGGCGTGCTCATCGAGGTGCCGGTCATGCTGATGCTGGTGAAGGTCTGCCTGAAAACGCAACACTGGTTCAGAACTGACCCAATCCAGCCATTGGCTCACGAGTGAAGATCAGCGAGAGTCTTCGCTCGGGGCTTTCAGTAACTCGGCATAGTCGAGTAGAATCCTGGCCGCCTCGATCAACAGGGGGTCATCCTGGGAGTCTTGCGACTCGGTGGATTCCAACTCGTCAAGTGTTTCGATCGGTGTCTGGTTCTTGGCAAGCCGACGCGTATTTTCCAGGGTCAGTTGCCATTCATCTGCATCCTTGCGTTCCTTGCGGCGTACCTCTTCGTTAAGAGACAAGGTGTTTTTCTTGCGCATCTCTTGAAGGTAATCGATCATGGCAAGCCGATACGTATAGTCCGGGTCGTGTTTCTGGCGTTCCAGGTGACGGTCGCGAAGGGTGGTCATAAACGGTTGTGGATTTCCATAGGAAGGGTAGGTGATTTTGCCAATCGTATCCCAGGGCATGGCTTCGGTCAGGGCACTCTCTCCAATGCTGTTCACGTCGTGCATGGTGGGATAACTGATGTCAGGAACAATCCCCTTGTGCTGAGTGCTCCCCCCGGTGATGCGATAGAATTTGGCAATGGTCGCCTTTAACTGCCCACGGTCGAGAGTCATCATGGCCTGTACGGTCCCCTTGCCGAATGTTCGCTCGCCAATGACGATGCCGCGTCCGTAATCCTGAACAGCACCTGCAAGTATTTCAGAAGCAGAGGCACTCATTCGATTCGTCAGAATGGCCAAAGGGCCGTCATAGTAGATGGCGTTGTCAAGGTCATTCAAGATCTCAATACGTCCACCCGCGGCACGCACTTGAACCACTGGACCCTGCTTTATTAAAAGACCGGTCAACTCAATGGCTTCCTGCAGGAGTCCGCCGCCGTTGTTTCGAAGATCAATGACCAGGCCCTCAACATCCGTGTCCGAAAGTGCCTGCAAGATTTTTTTGACGTCTCGCGTTGAACTTCGGTAATTTGGGTCACCCCCATGTGCGGCCTTAAAATCAAGATAAAATGTGGGCAGGTCAATCACCGCCACGTTGACAGATCGTCCTTGATGCTCCACCTGGAGGATCTCTTTCTTTGCCGTCTGTTCCTCGAGCTTGACGGTATTACGTTCAATTGAGATGACTTTTGCCTGTTCATCGGAGGCATCCACCGGCAAGATCTTCAGACGCACAATGGTCTTTTTGGGGCCTCGAATCAGCTTGACCACCTCATCAAGACGCCAGCCCACCACATCCACAATCTCACCCTCGGGTCCCTGGCCCACACCCACAATCCGATCTGCCGGTTTGAGTAATTCGGATTTTTCTGCAGGTCCTGCCGGGATTAAGCTTACTATGGTGGTATATTCATCCTTGGTTCTCAGCAGTGCGCCGATGCCCTCCAGGGACTGGCTCATGGAAATGCCAAACTCTTCCGAAAGAACCGGGGAGAAATAGGTTGTGTGCGGGTCAAACTGCTGAGACAGAGAGTTCATGAAGGTCTCAAAGGCATCTTCACTGTTGCTCTGCTGAATTCGATTGAGCTGATTCTCAAAACGTTTGGTGAGAATCTCCGCGATCTCCTCCATGCTTTTGTCGGCCAGTTTAAGACTCAAAGCACTGCTCTTGAGATTTTTGCGTGACATGTCATCCAGCTCGGCCCGATCCACGGGCCAGGCTGCATCCTTGCGGTCGATCTCGATGGTCTCAGAGTCCTCAAAGGAAAGGTCGCTTAATCCGTTCTCAAGACACGTCAAAAGAAATTCAAAACGTTCAGTGGCGCGTTGTATGAACCGGTTATAGATGTCGAAGGCTGGTCCAAGATCTCCGGCCAGTGTCAGGTCATCAAAGCGATCACGATACACCTCAAACTCATTGATATCGCTCGCCATAAACAAACGACGTGAAGGATCAAGTTCGGACAGGTAGGTATCAAAGACCTTGTTTGACAACGCATCATCAACAGGAATCTGACGATAATGTGACTGTTTGAGTTGTCTTAGAATATCACGGCAGGTGGTTGGATGCTCCTTCAGAGGCACGAGGAGCCCCCCGTTCGAAGCCCTGTCAAGACTCGATCCGTTGGATGTCCATGCCGGCGGCGTCACCCGCCAGATGAGCAAGCAAAGACCAAACACCACAATAATGCTCTTAAACACGAATTTTTTATGATTCATAGCTGAAAGTCCTTTACAGAGGTCATACTGCCTTCTACCCATAATACTGTCTTATCGGTATCCATACAAGGGCGTATGTCCAGGGCTGGCATCGGGAGTGTTGATCGGGTCGATTTGTGCGCTTGTTCAGCACGCGAAGATCGGCCTCCCCTTGCAGGTTTCAGCATTAGCGGCCTACTTTCGGTGTTTGTTGAATCTATCTTATGGAAGTCACAGCCACTTATCTGGGGTGTTTATTTGTGATCCAGGGATGCGGCAAAGTCCACGGAGAGATCACAGGTCGTGATGCCGATGTGTGTAGCGATCCACAGGGTTTGGTTGCTGATCATGAGTTCTGTAATGTTGTTGCATCGCAGGTCGGAATTCTCCTGGGTGATCACCTGTTCTTTTTGACCCTCCAAACACCACAGGCCTTGCGTGGTGCCGGCCCAGAGCCGGTCCTGCGCGTCACAAACTAGGGCCGTGACCATGTCATGGGGGAGGTCGCTGTTGAAGCTGCTGTAGCCACGGGTTGACGTGCCATCATACACAACCACACCGGTGCGCCTGGTCCCCAGATACACGCGGCCTTTCGAATCCGCGGCAATGGACAGGATGAGGCCCTTTGGGCATGGATCAGGGATGCTCCAGGTGTCTTGGCTGAAGGCTGCGCAGCCCTTGTCGGTGCCGATCCACAGGGTGGTGTCTTCTTCCCAGGTTAAACAGAGCACCTCATTGCTGGGCAGGCCGTCTGCTGTGGTCATGTGTCTGAGGACCTGTCCCTCTGGATCAAGTACTGAGATGCCGTTGTCCGTGGCCAGCCAGAGTTGGCCTTGCGTATCAATGGTCATGTCATAGATGATAAAGCCGGGAATATTTGAATTGGCCAGAGGATTGGGTTCCAGGTTGCCTTGCCCGATGGCAATGGAGTTGCGCTGTCGAAATTGACTCAACACAAAAACCGACGTGTTCTTTTGAGTGATGTGGTGAAGCTTGCCCAGGCTCGCGGCCCAGAGCGTGCCGTCAGGATGAACGGCCACTGCCATGATGGGGCCGGACGAGTTTGAGGTGGTGTCAGGTCGGTTCCAGGTGCTGTCCATGTCCATGTGTTGGATGGCAGTTCCGGGCTGTCCATAGGTGTGAAAGCCTGCCAGTACTTGTCCCCTGGGACCCCGTGTGAGACAGCGTGCATGGTTGTCCATCAGGCCATCCGCCGTAGAAAAGGTGGTCCAACCGGTGAGGCCAGGTTGGCCGGTTTGAGCGGGTGTGACAGGTGATTCCGGCTGACTTTTGGCTGCTGAGGCGGAGACCGTTTTTGCCATGCGACGGTTATTGAATCGGTTCCAGTCCAGTGTGGCTCTGTTCGGATCGAGTGTGATCGATTGGACGGACTTGTCAAGGGTCCATGTCATGTCCTGGCTGTCGGCTGTCGTGGTCCAAACCCTGTCCGTGCTGGTGCCGTCATCAAAGCACAATCTAACAGGCACGGAAAAACGGAGGTCGCCTTGATGTTCGAGTGAGGCCCGGACCTGGAAGCCGTTCGCTGTTTTTACTTGAGTCAGATTCGTGACTGCTGGATCGAAGGTCTTTAAGGTGTTGACCCAATCAGAGATGAGCGTGTCAAATTCGCTTGGGTTTGCGTCTTTTAATGCTGCCATGTAAAGGGCTTCAACGGCTTCACTGTCAAGTTGCGTCAGTCCCATTCGGTCCTGGATAAAGGTCCGGATCGAATGGAGGGTCTTTTCCCTGTTCGCAGACATCAGCATCACAGGGAGATAAGCGCCCTTGAGACCATCAGATCCGTTTCGCAAGGGGGTGGAATTATCCTTGCTCGATTGAAACATGGTGTCCAGGAGTTCGGTGAATCGGGCCAGGGCCTGGCCTTGATCATCCAGTTGCGTCAGAACCAGATAGTTGGAAAACACGGCACCGGACTCCGCGATCCAGGGCGGCAGGTTCATGGAGAACCACTGGTGGGCAATTTCATGCGGGATGTAGTAGTCGAGCATTTTGGAGAGGTGTTCTTTCCGGCATCGATCTCGATTGATCAGGACGACCCCTGGAAAGGCGACACCGCCGCTGGAGATGAAGTCGGACTCGACGATCGCCAGGGAATCATGGGGGTAGGGGCCAAATGAGTCTTGCAGGAGCGCCAGAGATGTGATCACACGTTGTCTGAGTTTTTCGCTCGCTCGCTTGCCAATCGAGGTGGTGGTCAGGGTCACCGGGATATCTCCGACCTGAATCTGAACCGGTGGGGTCTTGGTGGCCACCATGGCGATGCGATCGCTCGGGCAGGTCGTGCGAAGACGATAGGTCACAGTGGTGTCCTGCTGGTTGACCAATAAACCGGATGCAATGTACCAGCCCCGGGGCACTGTGGCGTGAACATCAAACGTAAACGTGTCAATGGAGCCCGTGTGAAACCAGCTCTTGAGAGAGGGGAACCATCGGGACGTGACAAACAGAGCTCTTTTATCGACTCTTTCGGAGGGGTGATGGCTGGACGGAAGCTG
>JAIPFM010000193.1 GCA_021736645.1 Phycisphaerae bacterium
ATTGATCGTCATGATGCCTGGTCTCAATCCCTGCCAGAGTCGGATTAGCGATAACCGACTTCCTTTCTGAAGGCTGAACAGGCGTACTCTACTTTGGCTGCGCAAACGGATCTTGGGCGTCGTCCCACGTGCCGCCCTGGCTCAATATCGGGTACACGGCCGCAGGAAAGCACAGGCTCTGATAGATCCGGGCCTCATGGTTGTGTCCTCCTGAATAAGTTTCCCAAAACCTGCCAACACATGGTGTCATATTACAGCCGATCGGTCCCTCTGGGCAAGGACATAGTCCGGGACCGGATGTGCCTGCGCTCACAGCCACTTTGCGGTGAATTGCGGTGAGAACATGTACCTTAATACCCCACGCCGCTGAGACAATTATTCCGGGACCACAGCATCACAGTTTCCACCGGCCTGGGCCTCTGTGGTGGACGAGGCAATTCTGACGGACCCGGCGGCAGCGTGTTCTGGGCGGCCATTTCGGGCCATTCCTTCCGCGTTTTTACAGGAGAAGGGGATACCCAATTGTGTCCGAGACTCCTTCGTGTCCTCTCAATACTGAGGGTCGAGGTCTCATATTATATTGATTTTTTGGCTGAAATCCTTTATAATCTTCACTATGTTGTGGGCACGTTCAAAGACTACCCTCTTCCCCCGGTAACATGATATGGAAACGGACATTTTTATAACAGGACATGTGTCAGCCACATCTGTGGATGTCCAGTCCCGGTCCACCCACCGTCTGTTGTTCCTGGACAATATTCGTGTGCTGCTGACGCTCCTGGTACTTATGTTTCACTTGATGAGCACCTATGCAGGAGCCGGGCTATGGCACTACAAGGAAGGACGTGAGGATCTCGTGACCCATGCACTGGGTGCCTGGTTTGTTGCGGTATGCCACGCGTTTTTCATAGGCCTCTTCTTTTTTATCTCGGCCTACTTTGTACCCGGCTCCTATGATCGTAAGGGACCTGTTCGCTTCCTGAAAGACCGACTGATACGCCTGGGCATTCCCCTGGTTTTGTATAGCTGGATCGTCCGTCCCCTGTTTGTCTGGCTGGACCCAGTCAAGTCTCAGGGGCGTGGTCTTGCCTTTAAGGACTTCATCACAACAGACTATTTCAAGCACAATGATATCCTGGGTCCCGGGCCCCTGTGGTTCATCATGGCTCTGCTCATGTTTTCACTGGCGTATGTACCATGGCGGCTTTTGATCCAATCACATGCCGTCAGGGGAATCACTGCCAACAGATTTCCCAGCCAGGCTGTGATTGGCCTCTTTGCGTTGCTCCTGGGTATCGTGACTTTTTTGGTGCGATTAAAGTGTCCCATTGGCTGGAATTTCAAGGTAGTGAATCTTCAACTGCCCTTTTTCACCCAGTACGTGTTGCTGTTTGTTATGGGTTTGATCGCCTATCACCATGACTGGTTCTCAAGCCTGATCGACAGTTCGGGGCGGCTCTGGCTGAGAATGGCCGGTTGTATGGCCCTGCTGTTTTGGCCTCTGATGCTGGTCGGCAAGGCCAATGTCAGCTTGACCCCCTTTCTGGGTGGCTGGCACTGGCAGGCCTTTGGCCTGGCCGTGTGGGAGTCGTTTCTCTGTGTCAGCATGTGCATTGGTT
Source organism: Phycisphaerae bacterium (assembly GCA_021736645.1). GTDB lineage: Bacteria > Planctomycetota > Phycisphaerae > Sedimentisphaerales > Anaerobacaceae > JAIPFM01. The sequence continues at coordinate 1,620 of JAIPFM010000193.1, forward strand.
TGGTCTATTGGTTCCATCGCTACTGCAACCACCAGGGTAGAGCGGCCGCATTTCTCACAAGAAACGCCTACACCGTGTACCTGATCCATGAGGTGGTGATCATTAGCGTTGCCTATGCCATGCGTGATGTGAGCCTTTATCCACTACTCAAGTGGGTTTTTGTGTCGCTGATGGCCATCCCGCTGTGCTTTGCAGTCAGCGCCTTGATCCGCAAACTGCCCTGGACAGACCGGGTTCTGTAACCACGGAACGAGGATGATAGTAAGACACAAGATCAAACTGATTCTAGAAACGCCTACTCCCTGGCATCCTTGTTGAGCTTGTACTCGACGCTATCCACCAGTGCCAACCAGGAGGCCTGGATGATGTTTTCCGACACGCCCACTGTGCCCCAGGTGGAAGTCTTGTCCCGGGACTCGATGATCACGCGTACGCGTGCGGCCGTGCCTTCTCTGGCATTGACCACACGCACCTTGTAATCGAACAGATGCATATCTTTGATGCCCGGGTAGAATTGGATCAAGGACTTTCTCAGGGCCGCGTCCAGGGCATTGACCGGGCCGTCGCCCTCACCCACCACGTGCTCGATCTCATCACCCACACGCAGCTTGACTGTGGCCTCTGTGATGGTGTCACCGGTTCCGCGTTCTTCCACGTTCACATGGTACTTGATGAGGTCAAAGGACGGGACAAATGTGCCCATCTCTTTTTTGACCAGAAGATCAAAGCTGGCGTCTGCCGCTTCAAACTGATAGCCTTCATTTTCGAGGTCCTGAACGCGCTGAAGGACCTTCTGGGCGAGGACCTTGTCTTGCGCCACCTGGGTCTTTTCCAGGGCAGCCAGCACATTGGACTTGCCGCTCAATTCCGAAATGAGGAAGCGACGTTCATTGCCCACAGTGTCAGGGTCAATGTGCTCGTAGGATCCCTTGGCCTTGCGCAGGGCATTGACATGCAGGCCTGCCTTGTGTGCAAACGCACTGTGCCCCACATAGGGCATTTGGCCCACAGGGGACAGATTGCCGATCTCGAAGATGTACCTGGATATCTCAGTGAGGCCCTGGATCTTTTCAGGTGTGATGACCTGATAGCCCATCTTCAGGGCCAGATTGGCCATGATGGAGCACAGATTGGCATTGCCGCAGCGTTCACCGATCCCATTGATCGTGCCCTGGACCTGACGGGCCCCGGCCCGCACACCGGCCAGGGTGTTGGCCACTGCGCAGTCCGTGTCATTGTGTGTATGGATGCCGATCTCCGCGCCCGGCAGATGCCGGCACACGGCCTGTGTGATGGCATACACCTCGTCCGGCAGACACCCGCCATTGGTGTCGCACAACACGATGACATCGGCCCTGGCCTCGGCCACGGCTGTGAGGACCTTGAGTGTGTATTCAGGATTGGCCTTGTAGCCATCAAAGAAATGCTCTGCATCAAAGATGGTTTCAATGCCCTTTTGCTTCATGTAGGACACAGAGTCCGCGCAGATGGTGAGGTTGTCGTCCAGGCTGCACCCCAACACATGGATCACGTGCATCTCAGAGGCCTTGCCCACCATGGTGGCCACTGTTGTGTTGCTGGCGAGCATGGACCGGATGGACAGGTCGTCTTCCACTCGGGTGTCAGCGCGCCGTGTATTGCCAAACGCCGCGACCTTGGCATGCTTCAAACCCTGCTCAGGCAAACGCTGAAAAAACTGCATTTCCTTGTCATTGGAGGCAGCATAGCCCCCTTCTATGTAATCCACACCCAGATCATCCAGGGCCCTGGCAATGGCAAGTTTGTCTTCCAGGGAAAAACTCACGCCCTCTGCCTGCATGCCGTCACGCAGTGTAGTATCGTATATACTGACTTTTTCCATGATGGGGTCTCTACTCTAATTTTAGGTATGGTAATCCGCGTTGATGGTGACGTATTCCCGGCTGAGGTCCACGCCGTAGCAGAAGTCTGTGGCCTTGCCCACGCCCAGGTCCACGGTGATGGTGTGCTCTGTCTGAGACACGATGCGGCTGGCCTGTTTGACGTCAAACCTGGCGGGCTGGCCATTGCGAAATACGGTGAGCTTGTCGAGTTTGCACGTGAGTTTGTCAGGATTGACCCGGGCCCTGGATGACCCCACCGCACAGATGATGCGCCCCCAGTTGGGATCACCGCCGTTCACAGCGCACTTGACCAGGTCATAATTGGCCACGGCCCGGGCAGCGATCGCTGCGTCTGTCTGCGTGGCTGCGCCTGTGACCACGACCTTGAACATGCGTGTGGCCCCTTCTGCATCCAGGGCCATCTGCCTGGCCAGGTCGTCGCAAAGGGCCTCCAGGGCCCTGGCAAACCTGGCAAAGTTTGCATCCTGCCGGGTGACAGTCGGGTGGCCGGCCAGGCCGGAGGTCAGCAGGATTGCCGTGTCATTGGTACTCTGGTGGCCGTCCACAGTCAGCTTGTTCAGGGAATTGCCGATGGCCTGCGACAAGGCCCTGTTGAGCAGGGATTTGCTGATGGCCATGTCCGTGGTCATGAAACACAGGGTGGTGGCCATGTTGGGGCCGATCATGCCTGCGCCCTTGACTGTGCCTGCCAGGGTCACGTCTTTGCCTGCGATCTTGATGCGCTGAACAGCCTGCTTGGGTCTGGTGTCCGTGGTCATGATGGCCTTGGCAAAGTCCAGCCCGGCCCTGGCCGTGTCAGACAGGCGTGTGACAGCCTGCGCAATACCGGCTGTAATCACGGGCATGGGCAGGGGATGGCCGATGATGCCTGTGGATGCCAGGAGGACCTGATGAGGCTCGCACGCCAGGCCCTGCGCTGTCAGGCGGCACATGGCCACAGCATCCTTGAAGCCCTGCTTGCCTGTACAGGTGTTGGCATTGCCGGAATTGGCCACCACAGCATAGACCCTGGCACTTCGGGTGTGCTCACGACACACCTCCACGGCAGCAGACACCACCTGATTCGTGGTAAACACGGCCGCAGACCTGGCACCTGTAGCACAAAATATCACGCCCAGATCCGGTTTTCCGGATCGTTTGATGCCGCAGGGCAACCCCGCCACTTGAAATCCCCTGGGTGCCGTAATGCTCTGATTGGCCATTGCCAACTCCTTGTAAAATGGTTTTCAGTGTTCCGTTTTGAGTTTTCAGTTGCAGGCATTGTACCGTCAATCAACTGCGATCTGCGATCCGCGATCTGTGATCTTCCTAATAGCACGTCCGGTCATCAGACCGCGTGTCGTTTGTCACACACTGGCCATTGTTCAACTGGCCCTGCATGGCCAGTTCCCTGTAGCCGGTCATGGGATCGTAAAACGTCTCGCCCAGATCCACGGTATTCACCATCACGCCTGTGCGATTGCGCGGCAGACGCTTGACCACCTTGCCGTCCGGCCGGATAAAGGCTGAGCCATAGGGACTGTAGTACCCACTGGCATTGCACATACTGACCCACAAGCCATTGGATGCGGCCCTGCACTGCATGCTCTGGACCATGATGTCACTGTGTACACTCGGACCCTTCTGTCGGGCATTGTAGAATGACTGAAAGATGCATTGCACGCCCTGCGCGTACAAGGCCCTGTACAACTCCGGAAAACGCACGTCAAAACAGATCAACAAGGCACATCTGATCTTGTTTATTTCGAAGACCACCCAATGGTCACCGGGCGTATATCGACGCAATTCCACCTTAAGACAGAACCGCTTATCATAACGGTCCGTGATTCTGCCCTGAGGATCGATCAGATACAGAGAGTTGTGCGGCTTGGCCACGGTCTCAAGACGATGTGAACTGCCAAGCACGACCCACACGCCCAGTTGGGCAGCCAGGGCCATGATGGACTCAGTCTCTCGTTTTAAGGCAGCCCAGTCAAAATGCACAAAATTAGGCAAGTCGATGCCCGCATAGCCACTCAGGGCTGTCTCAGGAAAGTGAACCAGTTGGGCCCCGGACTCGGCGGCCTGAGTCATGAGACGGCGAATGGCCTGCCCATTGCGTTCAATAGACCCACTTACAGAGAACTGGCACGTGCCGATAGAGAGTGTTTTGCTCGGCTTGTTCATGGTTACAGCAATCCCAGAGATTCATCCAGGCCAAACAGGATGTTCATGTTCTGGATGGCCTGACCGGACGCCCCCTTGACCAGGTTGTCGATTGCAGAAAAGATCACGACCCTGTTCTTCACCACTGTGGGGAAGATATGACAGTAATTCGTACGTGACACGTTCTTGAGGTGCGGGCTGCCCGCACAGATCTGAACGAATCGCTCATTGGCATAAAAGTCTTCATACAGAGCCATCAGATCCTTGGCGGACACCTCTTCTTTGGGCTCCATGTAAACGGTCGACAGGATACCGCGGTCAAACGGGCCTGCATGGGGCTGAAAAATCACATTGACCGGGGCCCCTGCCACGTCAGAGACCACCTGCTCGATTTCCGGCATATGTCGATGCACACCCATGCCATAGGCAAACAGATTCTCGTTCATGTTGGGAAAGTGAAACAGCACATTGGGATTCTTGCCGCCCCCGGACACGCCGGTCACTGAATTGACGATCACCGTATCTGTCTTGACCAGACCCCTGGCCAGCACCGGGGCGCAGGCCAGCGCCGCTGTGGTGGGAAAACACCCGGGATTGGCCACCAGATTGGTGTGCCTGATCTGCTCCCTGTACAGTTCGGGCAGGCCATAGGCCGCAACCTTGAGATTGGCCTGGTCCGTGTGTTCCTGATAGTATTTTTCGTACACTGCCACATCCTTGATGCGATAGTCGGCACTGAAATCCACGACCTTGCAGCCGGCAGCCAGCAGCTTGGGCACAAATCCCATGGAGACCTTGTGAGGCAGGCAGCACAGCACCACATCGGCTTTATCCGCAAGTACATCCAGGTCCAGGGGGACCACGTCCAGGTCCAGACGCCCTTTGAACTGTCCGAACAACTGACCGAGATGACCACACTCCTGGGGCAAGGCTGTCAGATACGTCACTTCTGCCTGGGGATGACGCAACAGTATTTCAATGGAATCCGCACCTGTGTACCCACTGGCACCAATAATCGCAACACGAACCATAGTCACTCCTTTAAGCAAAGCCTATAAAAAAACAGCCGCCGAATTTGACCTCGGCGGCTGAATAGGTATTCCAATAATGCAAATAGTGCAGGACTAGCGTTTTGAGAACTGGAATCTCTTTCGAGCACCCTTTTGGCCCGGTTTCTTTCTTTCGACCATACGCGGATCGCGAGTCAGGTGACCGCTGTCACGCAAGGCCTGGAGATAGTTCTCATCATAGTTTTTCAAGGCCCTGGCCATACCGAGCAGGGAAGCACCGGACTGACCTGTGGTGCCGCCGCCCTTGACATTGATGAACACATCAAAGTTGTTCACAGCGTCCACGGCTTTCAGAGGCGCCAATACATTGTTCTGGTCCTGTACCCGACGGAAATAGTCCGTCAGTTCCTTTCTATTGACCATGAGCTTGCCAGAACCGGGTTTGATTCTAACGCGAGCCACAGAACTTTTGCGTCTACCAGTACCCCACCAGAAACCACCCCTGTCTGCCACTGTCTTTCTGGCCACTGCCGGGGCTGCCTTGGGGACTTCTGGCTGGATGGTTTCGATATTCAAACTTTCGCCTTGTACTTCTGTCATGGTCAATGTTCCTAATTAGCCGGGGCAAACAGGTCGATTTTTTCTGGTTTCTGAGCTTGATGCTCATGACTCGGCCCGCGATACACTTTAAGTTTCTTTAACATCTGTCGTCCAAGACGATTCTTGGGCAGCATACGCCTGACAGCCATCTCAATGACCTTCTCCGGCTTGCGTTCCATCATCTCAGCAAAGCTGACGAACTTGCGGCCACCCGGAAAATGCGTATAGTAATCATATTCCTTCTGGTCCGCTTTTCTACCAGTCACCTTGATCTTTTCAGCATTGATCACGATCACAAAGTCACCAGTATCGATATGCTGCGTGTACGTGGGCTTATTCTTCCCCATCAACACAGGGGCTATCTGAGCAGCCATACGGCCAAGAATCGCATCCTCAGCATCCACAAGCAACCACTTCTGCTCGACTTCGTTTTTCTTTGCCATATAGCTTTTCATAGCAATAGTCTCTTTCATTATGGAAAATCGTATATTTTAGGGACAAAACGAGTTTTGTCAATGCAATTTTCCGATATTTCACTGCAAAGCCAAGGATTCTGAACCTACGGCCTCACCTCGACCGGCATCTGAGCTGTCAATGCCTGGCCCGTGAGAAGGTCTTTGAACAGCACTCGAACCGTCAAAGATAAGGCAGGGTCCACCCAGTCGGTCTCTAATGGAAACAGCATGCGATAGTTTACAGTCATCAGCGAAGAAAACCACTGTTTTCTCAGTTGTGCCGATGGGATTTCCCAGGTTTTCAAAAGTGATTCAGACTGCTGCCCGGACAGATCCCAGAGCTGTACAGTCACATCGCCAGCCGCCTTGACCACATCCCCATCCCCATCCAGGGGTCTGAGATACACACACAGCTGGTCGACCTGCCCGTCTTTGTCCCTGTCATACAGGCCGGTATATCGGGTCAACTGCACTTCGGTCACCTGGTACAGGTCGCTGATCCCGACACCTTCAGGGAGATTCGAAAGCGCGCTGACCTGTTGACGAAGATGGAGGTTTTCCTGTTGAAGTGCCTCCAGCATTAGAGATGACGATGCCGGTGTGCAGGGATCTGGACTTGACGCCAGTGACGCTTTGGGCTGACTCTCAGCGCATCCAAAGAGAATCACTCCCATGCCCAGACAAAAAAAACCAATGCCTGCTCTCAGGAACAGGCACCGGTGATTAAAACTCGTGTCAGCTGCCCGGATCATCCTTGTGGTGGACAATCTCAGGGGCTTTCTGGAGAATCTTGTCTGCCAACCCATAGTCTATAGCCTCCTGTGCATTCAACCAGAGATTCCGATCGCAATCCTTTTCGATCTTGGCGAGGTCCTGGCCAGTGTGATGGTTAAATATCTCGTAGAGTCGATTTCTCAACCGGATAATCTCCTCTGCTTCGATCTGCAGATCTGAGGCCGGCCCTTGAAGCACGCCGGAGAGCAGGGGCTGATGCAGGAGCACGCGATTGTTCTGCAACAGAAAACGCTTGCCAGACGCCCCACCTGCCAACAGGACTGATCCCATGCTGGCTGCCTGGCCCACGCAGTAGGTGGCCACGTCGCAGCGCACAAACTGCATGGTGTCATAGATCGCCAGGCCGGCCGTGATGGCACCGCCTGGAGAATTGATGTAGAAATGAATATCACTCTTACTGTCTTCATTGCTGAGAAACAGCATCTGAGCCACAATCAAATTGGCAGCCGTATCATCGACCGGACCCCCGAGAAATATGATGCGGTCTTTGAGTAGACGCGAATAGATGTCGTAAGCGCGTTCTGTACGCCCACTCTGTTCAATGACTATTGGTACTAAATGCTGATTTACACTCATTGTTATTCCTCAACTCGTCAGTAAAACATGATGCCAACAAAACCGGTATTCACACAAGGTGTTTATTTCTTGTCTTCCACATCCTCGTGCAGCACCTCATCGATCAGACCATACGCTTTGGCTTCGTCTGCAGTCATATAACGGTCTCTTTCAGTTTCTTCACGGATCTTCTCTTCAGGCTGCCCTGTATGCGTGGCCAGAATCTTATTGATCACATCCTTGGCCTTGATAATCTCTGCAGCCTGAATCTTGATGTCAGCAGCCTGCCCAGTGACACCGCCCCATGGCTGATGCAGCATGATCTTGGCGTGAGGCAGCGAAAAGCGTTTTCCCTTTTCACCGGCAGCCAGGACCACTGCACCCCCGGATTGGGCGCGGCCAATGCAGTAGGTCGCAATTTGAGAACCAATAAACCGCATGGTATCGTAAATCGCCATGGTGTCATCCACACTCCCGCCAGGTGAATTGATGTACAGACTGATCTCACTGCGCTTGAGGTTGTCCAGATACAGCAGCTTCATAATGACTTCTGCAGCCCTGGCATAGTTGATATCACCAATCAGAAATACAATCCGATTGTCCAGCATCATGTCATCCAGACTCATCTGGCGATAACGCTGATACTGACCACCGTACTGGTTGTAGACCTCTAGGTTGCCCATCACTTTACTCATTGAATGTTCCATAGTCATTCACGATTCCTCAATCTCAGTGCCCATTACTTCCGTTTGGCTGTGGACTTCACAGGCTCAGGCTAGTCATTATCCTTGTCAGACGTCTTTGAGGATTTCTTCGTCGTTTTCTTGGCGCCAGTTTCCTTCTTTTTGGCCGTTTTCTTGGCTTTTTCTGGGGCGTCTTTGGCATCTATCTCGGTAATAGCGGCAGATTCCAGGAGCTTTTCAATACACTTGTTCTGACGAATTTCCAGCCTGAACTGGCCCAGAGACCCATCACGAGCCATTTGCTCTTTCATACGCTCCGGACGCTGGCCCCGTTGAATGGCCAATTGAGCCACCTGGCCATTGACCTCCTCATCAGAGACCTGGACATCCAGTTTATCGCACACCTTGTCAATCACAAAGAAGGTCTTCAGTTGATCCTTGGCCTGATCTTCACTGCTGGCGCGCAGATTGGCCATCTCCTCTTCCATCTTCTCACGACTGAGGCCCTGCTGCATCATACGCACATATTGACGCTGCAGCACGGTGGACGCCTGATCAGCCACCACATCCAGAGGCAGATCAAAACTGGTGTTCTGCAGGAGGTAGGCATAGATCTGCTCTGCCATTTCGCTGCGTGCCTGGGCTTCCAAACGACTGTCCAGCATGGTTTGGATGCTGTCGCGCAGATCCTCTTCTGTTGCAGCACCAAAACGTTCCAGGAAGGCCGCATCAATCTCCGTGGGTTTGAGCCATTTCACTTCCTTCACGTCCACACTAATCTCGGCCTTCTTGCCTCGATATTCCTCATTGAAATAGGTTTTCGGAACTTCCACGGTGATCAGCTTGGACTCGCCAGCCTTCATACCGACCAGTTCCTCATCCAGTTTTTCCACGGGAATAGAGCCAATATAGCCATGCGCACGCACTGAAATATCGGTGTTGTCCAGCTTTTCCGACTCATCCACGTCTTCCAGCTTGATCGACACATCCGCCAGTATCCGGTCATCCACCTCACAGGCTGCCCCCTCTTCACGAGGAGCCCATATCCCTGAATACTTGCGCAGCTGATCCAACTCCTCATTGACCTGCTCTTCTGCCACTTCCAGCCGGGCCTTGTTCACAGGGATGCCCTCAAGCGCGGGCAGGTCAAATTCAGGCCACACTTCCACTTCAAACTCGAATGTCATGGGCCCCTGCGCAGGCAACTCAATGGTCTCGTGATCCACAGCAGGTTCACCGAAGATATTGAGCTTGTTGTCTTTAATGGCGGCATCACTGGCCTCTGCCAGGAGCTGCAACTTGATCTGCTCTGTGGTTTCCTTGCCAAACCGTTTCTCCAGAAGCCTCCGAGGGGCCCTTCCAGGTCTGAAACCGGGCAGCACCGCGTCTTTCTGGAGTGTCTTATACTGCTGGTCCGTGGCCGTCTTGATGACCTCTTCAGGGACCTCGATATGGACTTTCTTCTTACAGGGTCCGATGTCTTCAATGGTGACCACATTCAGTGGTGCGTTAGCTTCTTGTTCCGGTTCTTGATCTTGACCCATCTTCACACTCCTAAATTCAGTGTTAATTCAAAAAAAAATGGCCTTTGGGATCAGTCATCCCTTGGCCAGGCTTTCAATTCAATGCTTGAAAAAGCACATTCCAAACATATCGCAGACCAACGCCAAACTACTCTACCGAGCCGGTATCTCTGTCGATACTATTTCAATTTAATAAGAGCATCATACTCATTCGCCCCATCCGTGGGGAAAAAAGCGGGTGATGAGATTCGAACCCACGACATTCACGTTGGCAACGTGACGCTCTACCACTGAGCTACACCCGCGTCGATTACAAAGCACAGAGTATATAACCAATTTTTCTTTTGGCAAGCGGTTTTTCAAAAATAACAACGATTACACACGAAAAACCACACATCAACTTCGTAATACGCCTGTTTGAGCGACTCGGCAAACGCCTAATGGACAGAAACCGTGGCCTGCCCTGTGAAGCTCTGCCCTGATTTGAGCGAACCGGTGACCGTGATATTGACGGTCTCCTGGCCTGGGTTCAGTGCCTGCAGTACTGGCTGACGATCGAAGAAACCCTTCACCGTCAACTTGCCATCAGCGCCAACATACATGTAATAGATTGTCGTAACGCCCTGCGTGCTGTCTTTGTGGTACGCTGTGGATGGGCCCGGTGTCAGAATCAAAGGCTGTGCCGTGTTAATATCCGTCAGTTTGACATGAGCGGGAAGCTTCATGACTGCCATGATATCATCAGCATGACTGGAACTCAGCAGCGGACCGGTATAATAGAGATCCAGCGTAGTCTGCACCATCCCCGTGCCCGGCTTAAACACGCTCACCTGTACTGAGCTGCTCGACGCAGGGGCCCCGTTTGCCATGGCGATCACTGAATTGGTGAGCACCGTGTTTCCGGGCAGTGAGTCGGCCACCAAGAATGTCAACTCAATATGCATGCCTTGTCCGGGTCCCAGATAAGGCCGCTCCAAGGTGAATGTCCTTGAGAGCGAATCATACACGCCATTGGCATCACCGGCACTGACAAACTGTAATCCCTCGGGTACAGAATCAATGATAATGAGATTCTCCGCGGGGTACATGGGATCACTGTTATTCACATCAATGACATAGGTCAACGCGCCGCCAGAAGCCACCTGATTGGTCACGGGATTGAAATCCGATGTGTTCTTTATTCCAAGATTCACAGCCAGAGCGTCAAACTTGACCACAATCTCAGCCGTGGTTGTCACTGTGGAAGTTTCACTGCCGCCCACAAGGACTTCATTTGAAATCAATTGACCTGGGGGCACGTTATCCTTGATGCGCACCGTGATATCAAAGCAATCCAGGTAATTCGGCTCAATCGAGTTAAATGCCCAGGAATAACTATGAGAATCAGAGTCATAATGGCTGATCAATCCAGCCTGTTCAGCGCTCACAAAGTCGACATAATCCGACAATTGATCGATCAAGAGCACGTTGGTCACTGGATTATTGTTTGTCAAATTACTCAGGCATATCTGATAGGTTACATAAGAACCAGCCCCCACATAAATGGTATCTCCTACGGTGAGGTAGTTGGGGTCCATCACCACATGCTTGGTCAGCTCAAAGGGGCTATAGCCGACTTCTACATCAACACTCGCGCCTGACTGAGCCGTTTCATTGCTGTCCACGGCCACGGCATTGGTAATCACCGTGCCATACAGCACTTCATGTTTGACCTGTGCCACAATCTTGAAGCACTGCGTGGAATTCGGTTCCAGTATTGGATTATGGTAATAGTACGTGCGGCTCAGTTGATCAAACACACCCAGGGCATTACCAAGGCTCTCTGCCCGGACAAAACTCAGTTCTTCGGGAAGGGGATCCGTTAAGATAATGTCAGTTACAGGGAAAAAATTGTTGTTCGTCATGCACACCTGGTACGTAATATCTGCACCAGGCACCGCGATATACTGGCCATCGCTCTGAGCGGTTCCGGACACGGGTGTGATGGTCATGTTGAGAGGGTTATACCCCACTGAAGTACTCGGAACAAACAACTCAAGCGCATCCCCGGACAGCGTCATCGTCTGAACAGTACTCAAACCCGAGTTGTAGACCTTGATGGTCCTCGTTGAGGTGTGAATATCTCCAATCAAGGCGTACACCAGTGACGTGGCATTGTCTACACACAATGACAGGACTATTTGATCCCCGCTGGCCACAATCATGGGTGTCTGAGCATTCGTCGTCAAATTATACTTGGTGATGATGGCCCCTGCCGCGGTCTGACCACCTGCATAGAGGATATGATTTCTGGCATCCACACTCAATGCCTGGGCTTCGTAGGCCAATTCAAGATTTCCGACCTGCTGCCAATCTTCTCGATTGAGCGCTGTACTGAGGACTTGAATGCCATTTCCCCTCGAAGCCACATAGACCAATTCCTGATCCGCATCATAGGCAATCGCCCCTGCATTGGGTTTGCTCAGCGGGACTTCTGAGGGCCCGTAGCCAATGTTGTGCAATGCCTGCAATTCTGGCACCCATTTGTGAATAATCAAACGATTCTTGCCTTCGTCGGTTGTATAGACACGTGCGCGTTCCACATCATAGACCATACCTCCGGCATACATATCCATAGGTACCATGTACATGAACTTCTTCCATGCCAATGTCTTGCTGTCCATGATGCCGGCATTGTGGAGGGAGGTGAAGGTAATAAACAGGGTATCCGTATCAGCATCTACGCCCAATCCATTAATACCGTCGCCCCCACCGTTGGGAAAAGTGGTGGTTGTCTGGAGTGCAAGTTTTCCATCCGGCTGTACATCATAGACCCATAACTTGTCAATCTCGATATTCCCTGAATTGCCCGCCACATACAGACTTTTGGCGGAACCCACAGAAGTCACCAGAGTGAGACAGCACACCACAACCCGCATAAAAGAACTCAAACGGTCATTTTTTGTAAATATTGCTTGTTTTTTCATAATGATCCTTATCCCTGGCTTTAATACATTGATTTGGGATTAGCTTTCCGTAATCTAGTGTCGACCATCCTGGCCACCAAATAGACTAACTCTTTCAAGAATAATCCTCTGCTTGGGATGGAAAAAAGCGAAGAAGGCAGCCATCTTCCACAGCCACATCTCCGTTAAGACCCAAAAACACTGATAAATTGTAGTAAAAACGGACCAAACTGTCAAGTTTAACATTTATTTAGATTGATTACTTACCCCTCTTAACATATATGTCGAAAGAAGTACCGTACAATTGGCGCAGTAGCGTTCACAAATAGGAATGACCTTTGATTTTGACAGAACGCCACAAACTACACTGCTAAATCAGTAAAAAATCATATATAGAGAAAGGAAGTTGACATGAAAGCGAGAATACAAAGAGCCGCTGTGATACTGATGATTGGATTCTCAAGCTATGCATCCGCCCTCTCCCCCATTGGCCCGGCCCAAGCTCTCCTTGGAGAGGATCAATGGGGCGTTGGCATGAATGTGGGATACCAGAGCATGGATCTTGTGGCAGATGGGACTTTTTATGAGTACCCGCCGTCACCCGCAGGCACACGAGAAACCCCGGACAAAATTGCACTGAAGGACGTTGAGTCCATATCCTCTTTCGTTCAGATCGGTCTTGGCCTGTCTCCCGAATGGGATATTTACGGGTGCATTGGTGCTTCAGAAGCTCAAGGTGATGCCACTGTGAAAAGTGCCTCGTCCGCGGCTGGCCAGGCATTTGGAGATGGCGAACAGTTTGACCTGAACGGAAGCCACAGCCTGGCCTGGGGTTTTGGAACGCGTTTCACGCTCAAGGACTGTGATACGGTAAAATGGGGCGGCATGGCCCAGATGACCTGGCAAAAGCCAAAGGGCAATTCTGCCTGGACAGCCAAGAACGATCCCGGTTACCGTGTTGACGGCACCTGGGAAATGGATTATTGGGAACTGATCGTCGCTGTAGGGCCCACGTTTGTCTATGACAATGTCCAATTCTACGGTGGCCCCTTCCTGCATATGGTTAGAGGCGACCTGGACTTTGCAGGCAGCACAACTGACACAAGTCGCGCTTCAACCAGCCAGAACCTCAAGGAAGAAGCCCTGGTGGGCGCCTATGCGGGAATGCAATTTGATCTGTGCAGAAGACAACTCTTCTACGTGGATGGCCAGTTTACCGGCAATGCCTGGGGCATCGGCCTGGGAGCCATCCTGCGTATGGAATAATTCGACGAATGCATGCGTCTCTTCAGGGAGGCGTCCATAGCCAGATGACATGAGGGCTGCAACTCTTTGAATTGCAGCCCTTTACTTATGGTTTCGTGCGCCCCAGATCTTGACAACGGTACCCAAGTCGGCGATACTGATCTACTTGTTTTAATAGAAAAGAACTGACTTTATTGGAGCGCATCATGAAAGCATCGGAAATGAAAAAGGGCCAGACCGTGATTGTGGACGGCAAGCTCTATGCCATTGTGGATTACCAGCACGTCAAGCTCGGCAAGGGCGGCGCTGTTTTTCAGACCAAAATCAAGGGTCTGGAAGATGGTTTAACCCAGAATATCCGTCTCAGATCTGAAGAAATCATTGAAGAGGCCTACCTGGACAAACGCACCTATGAATACCTGTATTCAGCGGGTGATGAACACATCCTCATGGATTGCGAAAACTATGACCAGATCTCCCTGGACGATGATGCGTTTGGAGACGGTCCCAAGTATCTCAAACCCAACACACAACTCCAGGTAAGCATGTACAACGGCAAGCCCGTGGTGGTCACCCTGCCCAATGCGGTCGACCTGGTGGTCACAGACACAGCCCCGGAAATCAAGGGGGCCACTGCCACAAACCAATACAAACCAGCCACCATGGAAACCGGTCTGGTCATTCAGGTGCCGCCGTTCATCAAACTGGGTGAGCTGCTTCGCGTGGACACCCGCACCGGCGAATACGTCACACGCGTCAAGGAATAAGACGAGAAAACGGATTTAAATCGGGCAGAGATTTCATGTTCAAACAATTTAGCAAAGCCATGGTCAAGGTGTTCGGGTCACGCAACGAACGTCTGATCAAGTCGTATATGCCAGTGGCGCTACAAGCCGGACAATACGAGCAGCAGGTCCAGGCCATGGATGACGAGGCCATCAGGCAAAAAACGGCTGCGTTCAAGGATATGATTGCCCAGGGCACCAAGCCCCAGCAGCTCCTGCCCGAGGTCTTTGCTGTGGTACGTGAGGCCGCCAGACGAAATATTGAGATGCGTCACTTTGATGTACAGCTCATTGGGGGGCAGGTTCTGTTTGAAGGCAATATCGCGGAAATGGCCACAGGGGAAGGCAAGACCCTGGTCGCGACCCTGGCTGCGTACCTCCTGCACCTCACGGGCAAGAAGGTTCACGTGGTCACGGTCAATGACTACCTGGCCAAACGCGATGCCGAGTGGATGGCCCCCGTGTACACCGCCCTCGGACTCACCGTGGGGGCGATCCAGGCGGACATGGACACCTCAGGTGAGGAACGCCGTGCTCAGTATTCATATGATATCACCTACGGCACCAACAACGAGTTTGGGTTTGACTACCTGCGCGACAACATGAAAACGTCGATCGAGCAGATGGCCCAGGGCCCGCTGCATTATGCCTTGATTGACGAAGTCGACTCCATTCTCGTGGATGAAGCCAGAACCCCGCTCATCATTTCAGGCCCGGCCCATGATGATGTCACGCGATACAAGCGGTCTGATCAGGTCGCACGCAAACTCATCAGCCTGCAGAGTGAATACGACTCAGCTAAAAAACAGATCGACACCTCAGAACGAGCCCTGGCCAATGCCCAGGGTGAATTGTCGGACGCAAAAAAGGCCAAGGATCAGGCTCGTATGGCGCAGGCCCAGAAGGCGATCGACAAGCACCAGACCCTCATTGACACGGCCCAGGCCAAACTCGAGCAGGCCACACAATATTATGAAGTGGAGGTGGACCGAAAGTCTGCCCACATGACCCACGAAGGCGTGGGCGCGGCCCAGGAAATCGCAGGCATTGGCTCCTTCTTTACGGGGTCCAACATGGAATGGCCCCACCTGATTGAACAGAGCCTCAGGGCCCATGTGGTCTACGAAAAGGAAAAAGAATACGTGGTCCTGGACGGCAAGGTGGTGATTGTGGATGAATTCACGGGCCGTCTCATGCAGGGTCGTCAGTGGTCCGACGGACTGCACCAGGCCGTGGAAGCCAAGGAAGGCGTCACCATCAAGGAGGAGAGTCAGACCCTGGCCACCATTACCCTGCAAAACTTCTTCAAGCTCTATGAAAAAATCGGCGGTATGACAGGCACGGCTGAAACTGAAGCCGAAGAATTCATGCGTATCTATGGCCTGGACGTGGTGGTCATTCCCACCAACAGACCCAATGTACGCGATGACCGGGAAGATCTCATCTACCAGACCATCAAAGACAAATTCAAGGCCATTGCAGAGGAAATTCACGAGGTCAGCTCCGCAGGACGCCCGGTCCTGGTCGGCACCATCAGCATTGAAAAGAGTGAAGCCCTGTCCGCAGCCCTGACCCAGCGTTTCGGCCTGGAACACGAAGTCCTCAATGCCAAGCAGCATGCACGCGAAGCCGCGATCGTGACCAAGGCAGGCCATCAGTACACGGGTCGTGACGGTAAGAAACGCGGTAATGTCACCATCGCCACCAACATGGCGGGCCGCGGCACGGACATCAAACTCGGTCCGGGCGTGGCCGACATCGGCGGTCTGCATATCCTGGGCACAGAACGTCACGAAGCCCGACGCATCGACAATCAGCTTCGGGGACGCGCCGGCCGACAAGGCGACAACGGCTCCAGTCAGTTCTTTCTGTGTTTTGACGACGACCTGATGCGCATCTTCGCCCCGGAACAGACCGTCAAACTCCTGTCCCTGATCGGATGGCAGGAAGGCGAGCCGATCTACCACAAACGGATCAGCAAGGGCATTGAAAAGGCCCAGAAAAAGGTGGAAGAGCGAAACTACGAGATCCGAAAGAGCCTGCTCGAATACGACGAGGTCATGGACTACCAGAGGAAGACCTTCTACGCCCGGAGAAGACAAATCCTGGAAGGACGCGAACTCAAGGGCCTGATCCAGGACATGATTCAGGCCACCATTGAAGAGAACTGCACCACAATCCTGGACAAGCAGTATGCCAGAAACTGTCTCGTCGACTGGGCCCGTACGGAGTTCGACGTGGATCTCAAGATCTCCGATATGTCCAATGTCACTTTGGAAGACATTGAAACCCAGATCAAGGACAAGGCCAAGGACAATGTCGCCAGCAGGGTCTCGCTCTCACTGGGGGAATATCTCGAAGACGATCAGGACCCCAAAAACTGGAATATCCAGGACCTGTCCAAATGGGCCATGAGTGCCTTCCAGGTCAGCCTGACGCCGGGCAAGGTCCGGGACATGTCCTATGACGACATCGAGACGCTGCTCGTTCAGGCCGCCTACGAGCAGGTGGACAAAAAAGACTGCAGCCAGGCCGCAGACTTCCTGGATGACACCTTTGCACTGAATCGCCTGTCTGAGTGGGCCAGGGCCAAATTCGACATCAAGGTGGCCGTGGATCAATTCAAGGAGCAGGCCCTGGAACAGGTGCAGGCCTGGCTCCTGGCACAGACCCAGGAAAAATACCAGCGCCGCGAAATTGAGTACCCTGTGGAATTTGCCATGAGCATGGTCTATGCCCAGCAGGAACCCAATGTGTACGCATTTGAAGCCCTGTCAGACTGGATTCACACCAAGTACCAAAGGGCGATCAGTTCTGAACAACTCCAGCACATGACCCCTCAGGCCGTACACAAGGAACTCATGCAACTGAGTGAAGCCTATCACCACGGTAAGCTGGAAGAGGAGGTCACCACTCAGGTCCGCGACCTCAAGCCAGAGGATCTGGTGGCCTGGATCAACGAACGATTCAAGGCCTCACTCACAGTTGAAGACCTCCGTGATAGTAAAGAGGAAACCATTGAACAGGTCATGGCCCTGGCCCTGGGCTTTCTGCGAACAGAGCTCCGCGACCTGGAAAAGTATGTGCTCCTTCAGGTGTATGACAGTACCTGGAAAGACCACCTCTACACCATGGATCACCTCAAGGACAGCATCTGGACCCGTTCCTTTGCAGAGAAAGACCCCAAGACTGAATACAAACGCGAGGGGTATGCGCTCTTCAACCAGATGCTGACGAGCATTGAAGACCGTGTCACGGACATCATCTTCAAGATCCACCTGGAGGCAGGCATGCGTGCGAGAAATGTCTGGAACATCAGCAACGCAGCGCATGACCAGGTGGGACAGTTTGCCATGGCAGAACAGCAGCGTGCTGCGGCCCAGGCCCCACAGGGTGAGATCCAGGTCAAACAAATCAAACTGGAACAGCCCAAGGTCGGGCGCAACGATCCCTGCCCCTGCGGGAGCGGCAAGAAATACAAAAAATGCTGCGGCCAGGGCGGATAAAACACTCAACGTTCAGAGCCTCTATTCGTCGTTGATGGGTTCAAAGACCAGGGCCTCGTTCGGACGGGTCGAGACCTGCGCTATGCCCTGCGTGTCCAGCACCAGCAACTGTCCCGCCGTCTGGCTGCCGCGGGACACACTGATCTGTTTCCACGGACTCACGAGACGCAGCGGTCCTCCCTGCGTGGACTTGACCTCGATTCGCGTGATCCTGCCCTCACGTAGCCTGGAGGACACGAGAAATCCGCCCTGTGTACGCAGATCACGGAACCGGGCATGGCGTTCTTCGGGCCAGGCCGGGAAGACCCGGATCACGTCCCCGACACTCTGTACGAGCAGCTCGGACAGGACCATGGTTGCGCCGAACTGCTCGGTGTAGTGACCGAAGCTGTTGAAGGGGGCACCCCGTCGACTGAGCGTGAGCGTGCCGTTGGGACGCAGGCGGGCCTGAACCTCTTCCACCATCCAGTCGAGTGTCCCGGGCATGTCCAGGCGGGCCCGGGCCACGCCGAGCATGACCATGGAATTGTTGCCGTTCCACTGGATGGACTCAATCGTCCGCTTAAAGAGCGCACGCCGGGCGGCCGGGGCCTGCCATGTCACCACGTCGCCCGGAAACACCGGCGTCGCAGGCACGGTGATGTTGTAGTTGATGGGCGGTGCGCCCTCCACGTCCACCACCACCGGCGCGTCTGTCTGCGTGGTCGGATAGTCCGGCAGCAGGGCCAGGGCCTGGCGCCATCGCGTGACCCATGGGGCATCGCGATTCAGTGTTTCGGCCCCTTCTATGGCTGCGCCGAGAATGTATCGGGCCATGCTGATGTCGAACGTACAATTGCGGTTGCGCTCGAAGTTCGGGGTCCAGCCCCAGTGCTCCGGTGAGACCGAGGGCGCGAGCACCACGTGACCGTCCCGACGTTCGCACTGGTCCATGAAGTTCACATAGAACACAGCCACATCGCGTACAGCCGGGTAGGCCGTGTGTTCCAGGAAGTCACGATCCGGCTGGTATTTGTAATGCCACCACAGGGGCTGCACCGTAAATCCCGACACGCCGAGCGTAAATCCCCACACGTGGTGGATGTACTGGCGTCCCACAGGACTCTTGACCTGGGCTGGATCGAGGGGCTCGTACGCGTACAGCACATGGGGATAAAACGCGCCCTCCATGGCAAAGATGGTGCGTGCCAGCCAGCGCGCACGCGTGGCATAGTCGTGGATGAGTCGGTCATACGGCTCGGCCAGTTCCGGATGATTGGCTGCATAACAGCCCCAGAAGATCTGCTGAATGTTGTAGTTGGTGTGGTAATCTCCGTGCCAGGCCGGGCTGCCCGTGGTCAGACTGGCAAACAGGCCGGGAGACACCACGCCGGGCTTGCTCACGCAGCGCAGAAAATACAGACCACGGTACCAGGTCTGTTCCATCAGCGTGTCGTCTACCTCAAGGCCGCTGGCCGACCAGAAGTCGTTCCAGATCGCCTCGTGGTCGGACACCAGTCGGCTTGTCTGTACCCGCATCACGGCTTGGGCTGCCTCCACCGCATCACGCACCACGTCATCGGATTCCAATGATGTCACGATCGCCACGGCCAGGCGCGACCCGTTGCGAGCCAATGCCACGGCATACGCCATACCGGGCCAGTCCAGGTCTCCCGGTATGGTCTGGTGCAGCCAGAGCACGCCGTCAGTCTCGCCAGTTTCTGCATCGGGCGTGTCCGCTGTGCGGAACTGCTCCAGGCGGGCTTCCACATCCGACTCGATCAGGAAACAGTTTTTCTGCGCCAGGGCACGAATGACGGCCTTCGCCGGTCCGCCGGGCACACCATCGATCTGGACCACGGCACGACGGAGGTCCAGGCGTGCACGCGAGGTCGGCAGCGACGTGGACTCGAGGTCCAGCGCAAGTGTGCCTTTGGGGCCCTCGAACTGTACGGTCTCAAACCGGTTTTCAGCATGCTTTCCGTCCAGGGTCCACGTGTACAGGATCACACTGTGGGCCTGTTGACCAGGCGACAGTGCATAGGTGTGTGTCTGGACTTCAGTGGGTGTGGCCTGCCATTTTGTGGCAAACACGACCTGGCCCGACGCATCCATGACATCCACATAGTACTGCGCATTGGCAGAGCCGGACAAAGTCACGCGCAGGGTTGAGTAATCATCCGTTGAAAATGCCATGGGTTTGACTTGCCAGCCATTGGATGCACCGGCCTGTCCCTCGATACTCATGATGCCCACGTGGTCACGGGATTCCCAACGGTTGTGACTGCCTTGACTGCGAATGGGTAGCCACTGCGTACGTTTTGACCGTGTGCCCAGGATGAGTCGGGCGCAGGCCCGCGGACAGGGATAGGGATTGGCGTGGTAGCTGTCAGGGCCCTTCCAGTCCGAACCTTCGGGGAGCACCTGTCCCCGGTCCGGCCACTCGCCTCGGGCCAGCGCCTTGATGCGTGCCAGGGTGGGCAGCGGCGGATCCAGTGTGGTGTCCAGTCGCGCATCCCACACATCGTTTTTCGTCAACACCAGTTCCAGGTTGCCTGAGTCCGAGTACACCAGGGCATTGAGGTCCCCGTTCCCGATGATCAGTGCCTGCTCGAGAATACTGTCGAGCCGGTCCACGGACACGGCCGCCCGGTCGAGTGCCTGGACAAAGGGGATGCCAGGCTCTCTCGACACGGCGTTCGCTCCTGTCACCAGGGTCAGCACTGCGACGAGGCCACGCAACATTTGTCTACCCATCGAAAATCTCCTTCTCATTGTTGTCTGTGTTTGACTCGCATGGAGCACCCTATTTTGAAGGCACCTCGTACACGGCAAAATTCTGAATCACGCAGGTGTCTGCAGCCTCTGTCACGCGAAGGCGCACACCCTCCACCTGGACGGTGTCAAACACATCGATCTTCTTGTATCCGATCGACATACCCTGTGTCAGTGTCTTCCATACGCCGTGGATCAGGCCCTCGATCCGGTAGGCCCGAACGCGCTGTCCATATTGGATGTCCTCCATGGTGATCACATGGTTGATCGGAGTCGCTTGATCGAAACGCAGTTCCACAAGCTCTCCTGTGCCGGAGGTTTCGCCCTTTTTGTTTTGAGTGATGCGCGGAATCGCCTCTCCGAATTCCCTGTACCGTGCGACGTGGGATGCAGGGATGCGGCCCGTGGTATCCGGAGAGGCATTGAGCAGCAACACACACCCTCGGCCCACTGAGCCGTAATAGATGTCCATGAGTTGATCCACAGATTTCAGCATGCCATCTCGATCCGGTCCCCAAAACCACCGGTGATCCAGCAGCGTGGTGTCCATCTCCATGGGCAGCCACATGTCGCCGTCCGGATCGCTGTGCTTGCCCGTCGAGACCCCTGTCAGGGCATCCTGCTTCTTGACGGTCTGCCATGTCGGAACCGGTGCCATGCCGCTTTCGCTGCCCGGCCAGCGCAGCGTGGCCTGAGGCCCTTGAAACACCATGGCCCTGGGTGCGTGCTGGCGAAGAATGTCACTCACGTCAATGACGCAGCTTCCGTCGAACCAGACTTCCGAGATCTCACCGTACTTTGTCAGGACCTCCGTCAATTGGGTGCGAAGGATTTTGTTGTACGCCTCTTGCCTGGCCGGATCCTTGGTGCGGCCTCCACTGCCGATCTCCGCACCCCACTGGGCATCCCCGGGGTATACATAGACGCCCAGTTTAAGGCCGTACTTTTTGCAGCTCTTGGACAGTTCCTCCATGATGTCACCCTGACCACGCTTGTAGGGTGTGTTCTTGATGCTGTAGTCGGTGGTGTCTGTCTGCCACATGCAGAAGCCGCCCACATGCTTGGCCACAAAGATGATCTGCCTGGCACCGAATGACTGCGCCACCTCGCACCACTGGTCCGTGTCGAGCTGCAGAGGATTGATCTGGTCCAGGGGCGTGGAGTGATCGTCATACTCTCGATTCTGCCAGGTATTGGGCGCAAAATGGATGAACATCTCGATCTCCATCTCGTGCCAGGCAATCTGCCCGGCCGTGGGCTGCGCCGGTTTGGTCAGTGTCAGCGCCTGGGGCGGAGCGAGGTTCAGTATGAACATGACAGCAACGATAGATCCGATCACTGTATTTTTCATGGCGTCTTCCTTGTAACAGGACTTTTGAAAAAAGCCGTTTGGTGTACAGTTTTTAGTATTCAGTTTTCAGAAAAAGGCATTTTTTCATACTGTATACTGCCTACTGAAAACTGAAAACCTGAAGTTTGCAAAACTTCGCTTTTAATTCGGTGTGTCAGTAAAATGGAAAACCTGCCCCGGTCTTGTGTTCAAGGTCACGAGTCCGCTGACATCAGGGGCAACCTCTTTGCCATTCACGTACATGGTCTTCCAGGGGCTGAGTATCTGCAGGGGTTTGCCCATCGTGCTCTCTATGGCGGCAGAGGTCACACGACCATTGACGAATTCTGCAGAGACCACAAAACCGCCCTGCGCGCGAAGACGCGTAAATCTTGCATCCTGATCCTGGGGCCAGCAGGGAAACAGGCGGATCTTGTTGGCCACGCTCTGCAAAAGAAACTCGTTGATCAGGCCTGCCACGCCGATCATTTCCGGCATGAATGTCCCGTGGGCGTGACCCTGCCACACGAACAAGCCATTGGGCAGTTCACGGGACTCAAACCAGGTTTTCGCATCCGTGACACCCTCGAGCATGGAGAGACGCGCCTTGGCGATATTGAACATGACATGCGAGTTGTTGCCATTGAACCGCGTGTCCAGGATCGTCCGCCTGAACAGCGCTTTCTCGGATTCCGGAGAAAACCAGGTCACCTGATCACAGGGGAAGACCGGTGAGGCGGGCACTGTGATGTTGTGCACAGGCACCTCCTTGTAGGCGCAGCCCTTCCAATCCACCACAATGGATCTTCCGTGGCTGTCCATGGCCGTGGGATAGGGTCCCAGCAAGGCCTTCCAGGTGCGGCACTGGTCGATCAGATCGCCGTCTATGTGCAATTCAGTGGCCGCCTGAATCAGGGCGTCGAAGGTGTAGTGAACGTACGCGATGTCAAACGGGCAGTTGTAGATGCCCATGGGGCCGTGCTCGGGGCTGTACGAGGGCCCCAGGAGGACCTTGCCGTGGTCGTCTTTTTTGCACTGGTTCATGAAGGACACATAGAATCGAGCCGCTTCACGGACGATCGGATAGATCTTGGTCCTGAGATACGCGGGGTCCGGATCGCACAGGTGCTTCTGCCATGCGTTTTGCACGGTCATGCCGGTCTCGCCGATGGTCAGGCCCCAGGGATTCATGGAGAGCTGGCGTTTGTTTTTGCTCTGACAGTACGCCGGGTCCGGTTCATGTAAAAAGGCCGATATTGGGCAGAACATCCCGTCACAGTCATAGGTTTCTTTGGCGAGAAACGAAAATCGAGGAATCTGACTGAGCACATAAGAAATCCACGGATCCGTCAAATCAGAGTGGTTCGAGGCTGGCAGCGGCCAGAAGGCCTGCCACGCATTGTAGTTAAAATGGAAGTCCGCATGCCAGGGTGTGGCATCCGTGGCCAAAGGCGGCATGAGTGCCACAGGGGCTGTGCCAGGTTTGCACACGGTCTGTGCAAAGTAGAGCATGCGGTACCACCAGCGCTGCAGGACCTTGTCCTCCATGTGCAGGCCGCTGCGAGACCAGACCCTGTGCCAGGCATTCTCGTGGTCTGCAATGAGCGCGGCCTCTTTTTCTGCGAGGGTCTTTCGGGCCAGGGCCATCGCCTCTTTGAGTACGTCACCATGCTTGATATCAAAAGAAGTCACCAGCGAAATGGCCTTCAGGTCTCCCTTGACCGCAAGCGCCAGCGCATAGTCCATGCCCTTGTAGTCAATGTCACCGGGCATGTTCATGAGCAGCCAGGACACATCCCCTGACGTTCCCAGTGCGGCATCGGGCAGGGTGTCCGCATGAATCGCTTCCAGTGTGACAGCCAGCGGGCTGTGGATGAGCACCACGTTTCGATCATGCAGCACGCGAACGGTCGTGTGTTGAGGTGAGCCCGTGTCGACCGACACAACGGCCCTCTTGATATCCAGGCTGGCACTCATTTTTGTTGAGGCTGATACAGGGCCAATTCGCAGGGCAGCAGCACATCGCGGCTGCGGATAGACCTTGCTGTAACTGGGCGGTGCCCCCTGGGACCCGGACACGATTTGATTGACGATGTCCACGCGCGGCAAGTCTCCATCTCCGGACGTGTCAATGCGCGCATCCCATATGTCATTCTTGGTCAGACGCATGACCAGGCCATTGTATTTTTCCCAGACAATGCCATACAGATCGCCATTGCCCAGGATCAGGCCCTCGCGCTGGCCGTCTTGTAGTGCGGCCAGCGTCACATTGGCTTCTTCCAGGGCCTCTTCAAATGGAATGGATGCCTGAGCCGGGCTGCAGAAAACAGGGGCACACAGGAGTGTGACACAGTATGCGATAGTGATATTCTTGGAAATCATTTGCGTCTCCTTTTGGGATCAAGACATTCCAGAAAAAGCACCTTTCACAGGCGCATCATTAGACTCGATCCATGGGTCTGCGTCAACAAAGACTCATGGTAGTGCGTATCCGTATCCGTTGATATGAGTTCATGGCACACGGCCAGTCCCAGATATACCCGAGCCCACATGGATGTCCTCCATTTTCTCCGCCATTCTCAGGGTCCTTGGAACTGGATTGCATATAAAAACAGCTTTACATAGATTCTTGCCACAACCCGGGTCCCTGAGCGGAATCACCTCCAATCTCAGTGTAAGACCTTGACAACTGTAAGTCGAAGATGTAGTGTTCAGACTTGACATCGCTTGATTTCACACCTGTTGAACTGACCAGTTTACCCTTTTTAAGCTGTGTTTCGCATTGTGCTATAGAAACCCATAGTAAAGGAATTAGGAGTGATTCGTGAGGATCTCAACCAAGAGGAGATTTTTCGGAATGCTCTGCAGCACAAACACCAGGACGAACACGCCACCGTAGAGAATAAAGTCTGTGAGCATCCCCATGGACCGCGTGATGCTGTTCAAGCCAGACGCCGAAAGCCTCCTTAATATGGCTGCTCCACAATTGGATTGGGAGGTGGATTCACCGTCCATCCTCGGGTAGTTTGCTTCACCTTCCATGTCAAATCCAAAATCACTCGTTTTCAGCACAATGGTCAGTGGATTAGAGGCCATTTGACAAGTATGGAGGTACAAATCATGAACAGAACCACACTACCGTTGAATTCGGTCTACATATTGTTTGCAATCTGTATCGGGCTGGTCATGCCCAGTCTACTGTCAGCAGACACATACACGGTCATCAATACAGATGACAGCGGTATTGGCTCTCTAAGGTGGGCAATCGATTCCGCTAATGGCAGATCTGGTCCGGATGATATCATCTTTGACATACCCGGCCCAGGTGCGCACACGATTCATCTGTCGTCCGCGTTGCCCCAGATCGGAGATGCTGTGATCATCGATGGATACACACAGAGCGGCGCATCCATGGCGGTCGCTGGAATCCCTGCGGTCTTGACGGTCGTTTTGGATGGAAGCCAGCTTATTGAGGACGCAGGTCTCTGGATCCTGCCAAGGGCCCCGTATTGCACGGTCCGAGGACTACACATCCAGGGGTTCCGGTCGGCAATCGTTGTGGCTGGAAGCCATAATTCTGTCGAAGGCAATCACGTCTTTGGTTGCCGGCTTGATGCAATCTTCATCGACGGAGAATTCAATACCATAGGAGGCCCGACCTCGGCTCAAAGAAATGTCGTGGCTGGAAACCACAATGGCATAAGCGCTTCTCCCTGGTCATGCCACAACATCATCCAGGGCAATTATGTTGGAACGGATCCCCAGGGACAGTCTGGCTTGACAACGGATGGTAAGGATGGTGTTGGTCTTGGCGGAAGCTACAACACAGTTGTCGACAACCTGATAGCAGGGTATGAACATCAAGGCATACTGATCATGCGTTGGGGCGAAGACTATCCCGTGCCTGAATACAATATGATAGAAAGAAACAAGATCGGAATGAACATAGATGGAACGTCACCTATTCCAAATGGAGCCGGGATCACCATCAACAGCGGACGCGGCAATACGATCGCTGAGAACCTAATTTCCGGAAACAATTACCACGGTATTGTGATCACGAACGATTTCCTGCTCCTATCCATTGGCAATCGAGTAACGGCAAATTCCATCTTCAGCAACGGCGAGATAGGTATTAATCTCTACGACCGATATTCGCATGATTGGGTCACAGAGAATGATCCGGGCGACATTGATACTGGTCCCAATCGTCTGATGAACTTTCCTGTGCTCACATCTGCGATGGCCACACCTGGCAGGCTGATTGTCAAGGGGACCATTGACACGCACAATCCAAAACAGGCCATGCTTGAATTCTTTGCAAACTCGGCTCCTGATGATGCCACCGGATACGGTGAGGGTGAAATCTTCCTGGGGATGGCAAGCCCCAATGCCAGGGGTAAATTCACAGTAACCCTGCCCCCTGTATCACCGGGGATGTGGATCAGCGCCACGGCCACAGACAGCGAAGGCAATACCTCCGAATTCTCGCTCAGCATTGAGGCACAAGGTCCGGGTAACAGCAAATAACAGCCCTGGCTCAAAGAGACCGTCTGCAACATGATGACCGTGCCATGAAATGATGTCAATGCCAGGCTATGGAGTTATGACGTGACACATGGACCCTGTATTTGAAAGGAATGAGAACACCATGAAAGCAAATCAACTTGAATATCAACTTTGATACAAGGAGACAGAAGATGAAAGATAAAATACTATCGTGCTATGTATTGCATGGTCGCCCTGGCAGTGATGAACGCCGCGGCGGTTGCCAATCCGATCAGGGTTCTTCACGTCTCTGAGGTGATGCAGTCTGAGGTTCAGGTGATCATTGATGATGTGGGCGTGGGCGGCCTGTTTGAAGTGACTCAAATGGACTACTGGGACGAATACCACAATGGGCCTCCAGGCAACCTGGATGAGTATGATGTCATTGTCTTTGGTCTGAGCGACTGCTTTGATGTGGTCCGAGACTTGGATGAGTTGTATTCATTTGTGGAGGGTGGTGGAAGTGTCATGTTTACGCATGACAGTGCTTCGCATCTCAGTCCCCCGTCAGTGCGGAGCATGGTGGGAATCGGGGACTGGATCGAAGGTGACGAAACGTCAGACGGCTGGATTTGGGGTGAGTCGTCAGAAATCATCCAGGATCATGCAGTCCTACACTGCCCAATCGAGATCGGCAGTGTAGGAGATGGTCCGGCAATTCAGCGAACGCACACGCTGTTTACTCTGGAGAGTGGCGACACAATCCTCAGCCTCGTGCCAGACGAAGGGTACGAACCGGGGCCTGGAGTCAGCAGACCCCGGTCTTTTTTGGATCGCACCGGATTGTCGACAGGCTGGAATCTCATCGCAGGAATTTCAGATGATATGAATCTATGTGTTCATTTATAGGCCTTCCACCACACACTCAGGGATCAGGCATTACATGGCAGGCAAATCTTGGCTCAAACATCGCCCAACCGGTCTGCTTTTTTTGGACGACCAGAACACGGTTGACCGATAGAGCTTGGGGTGATAAGCTTCTTCTTTTCATAGTTTGACAATGGTAAGAGACACATGGAACTATCCTGGGTATCAAAATTAAGAATCTGCCTGGTCATGGCCTTGGGGGCTGTGGTCATTGGCATATTCGACTGGTCAGCCGTCAAACCTGATGATCCCGCAGGGCTTGTCAGTCTCCAGAACCTCTCTGTCATGCAGGCCGGCCTGTTACTGGCTGTGGCGGTGATCCTGGGATTTATCAGCTATTTCCTGGCCTGGCCCTATGGGTGCCAAATCGGCCTCCTTGCAGCACCCTCCGGTCTGGCGATCTGGGCATTGCGTTCCGCCTCCATGTCCAAGACCCTGGCCCTGGTCCCTGATGCACAGGCACGGCACAACCTGTTCGCCTCCATGCGGTTCGAGTCCCTGTATTGGCTGGCCGTGGTGTATGCAGGCTGGGCCGGTGTCCAACTGGCCAGGAAACTGCGTCCCAACCCCACACTTCCCATTTTGAGGACTCTGCCCGAACCGAAGGCGATTCCCAGCCTCTATTACGGCCTGGCCATTTTGGTTTCCCTGGTCGTGGGCCAGTTCCTGTTGGGCGTCTTTGCACAGGACATCCCCCTGACTCAAGGGCATGGGGCCGCCCTCAACCAGCCCCCTGCTGCTCAGTTGGTTTTTGGCATACTGATGGCCTTTGGCGCAGCTGCATTTGTCGTGGGTCATTTTCTCCGTCTGAATTATCACTGGGTCATGCCTTCACTGGCCTTGACCTATCTATTCAGTGTTATATCATTTGCCAAAATAGAGACCCTCACATCCATGGCGTCGAACTACCCAAGCCTCTGCCTGCCCAGTACTGTTTTATATGCCTTACCCATCCATATTGTGTCATTCGGCACCTTGGGGGCAATTCTGGGACATTGGGCCTCTGTACGCTTTCATTACTGGCGAATCCACGAACTTCACTGATTTTCATGCCCGATATTTGACTTTTCTCCTGCGCATAATTATACACAACTCTATTTATATAAAGTACTTATATAATAAATGTCGCATAACCTTCCCCGGACGGCCCAACAAAACCAATTTTCTTTGTTTTGGACCACAGAATTGGCCGAAATAAACAAATGTCATGAGACTGTAAGACATGATAGCAGCAGCTTGCAGTATGGCATATTAGGACAGTTAAATCGTTGATGTAAGAAGCTAAACGAAAAAAAGCATTATTGGCGGCAATTAAAAAATGCCAACCAACAAAAGGAGTCAGCAATGTTGGTCTTGAGTAGACAGAGAGATGAATCAATTATGATCGGCGACGAAGTTGAAATAACCATCGTCGACGTACGTGGTGACAAGGTTCGTTTGGGCATCACAGCCCCAAAGAGCATTCCAGTTCACCGTAGAGAGATCTATGATGCGATTCAACGCGAAAAGGATGGCAAGACCGACGAAGCACCCAAGCCGGAATAACGGTTCGCTGGTCGTTTGACCAACATACCTCGGTACGATAGCGAACCGTCCTGGCTGATACCCTCAGGACGGTTTTTTCATGCGCACACTTCACCCCCGAATCCCTACGCCAAAAAAGCAGATTCTTTCCCTCACCCCCCACAAATTCGCTTGCATTACACATCTTGCTTGGGTAAACTATCGCACTTGCTATTGAGTCTGAAGTCGATGGACTCATCATGGCGGCGTAGCCAAGTGGTCTAAGGCGACGGTTTGCAAAACCGTTATTCGTCGGTTCAAATCCGACCGCCGCCTTTTTATTTCCCCCAATGTCATCCACTGACACTAGGGGTCTTTCTGTGCCCATCTCCTTATTTTCTAAACTGGTCAAAGTTCCCCCACTTAGAGCCCGACAAATCTCAATTGTGCCATCCGCGGCCAAACCACTTTTATCAGAGTCCGCCACAGGCATCAAAATAAGGATGTCCATGGATGTCTGGTTGTGACATGCCCACTGGCCGGTTCACTCCCGTTGCAGACATCGCACCATGCTTGTCAGAGTAGGAAAGCTGTCCCACAGCAAGGAAACATCTGTGAGATGTCTCATTCAATAAAAAAAACCGCAGAAATCCATTGAAAATGACAAATTTTAGGCTCAATTAGGTGATTTAGGCCCTCAAATAGCCATAGATCAATAAAACACCAATACATTTGTCTTCAGTCTCCAAAAGTCGACCCGGTTTTTGGTAGAATACAGTGTTCTGTTTCACTTTTATCTTGTTAAGGAAGGGATGATGAAAAATAATAGGTTTCAAATCAGCGCACTGCTTCTTTTAGTAGCAGGTTCTCTGATGCTGACAAGTTGTTGTCAAGAGGACCACAATAAGGTTAATTATGAGCCAATTTGGCTGCCTGAACCCGCGGTCATATTGCCTCCTGCTGTAACCCAACCACCGCCCACGCCTGAGCCTGTGAAGTATCCAATGCACAAGATCGTGGATGGAAAGATCCATTCTATCTCAGCGTATCCCACAGGGATTGCTGCCACAAGTGTACTTTTGATAGAACGTGTTGCACCCGTGCAGGCGACGCTGCAGGAAGATATTGAATATACAGTTAACGTCACCAACATTTCGGAAAATACATTGTATGATGTGACTGTGACTGAGCCATACTCCCCCATTTTCAAATACCGGTCAGCCGTACCTGAGCCAATTTCCCATCAGGAAGGCACATTGATTTGGAATCTGGGCACCATTGCTGCGCAGGAAATACACACTATTACAATGCGGGGGAATGCCATATCGCCTGGCCGTATGAGTGACTGCGTGACTATCACCTATGTGTCCCATACGCCAGGAAACTGTATTGACATTGAAGTCGTAAATCCAAGTATTAAGCTCACACAAACCGGCCCGGAATCCGTGATTCAGTGTGACCCCATCCCCGTGACACTCATGGTCACCAATGATGGTACAGGCCTCGCTCGTAATGTCAATATTCGAGAAGAATTACCTGAGGGACTACAGACTTCTGACGGCCAGACGGTGATTGCTTCCCAGGCTGGAGATCTTAAGCCTGGCGAGTCTAGAACCTTGGAAGTCAAACTGAAAGCCCTTGAAGCGGGCCTTTACACAGCGCGCGCAAAAGCCACAGCACAAGGCAATCTTGAATCCTATGCAGACTATACGGTCAGGGTTGTCAAACCCATGCTTGTATTGACTACCTCTGGCCCGAAGCGGCGTTATGCAGGTCGCACGGCCCAATATGATATTACAGTCACAAACAAGGGCGATGGTCGAGCTGACAACCTCCTTGTCACGAAGTTGATTCCACCTGGCGTGACCTATATTTCTGCAAGTGACAAGGGCGTACCCAGTCATGGCATGGTTGCCTGGAATCTTGGCAGTCTGGAACCGTCAGCGTCAAAGACGGTGTCTGTGCGTGTCAGACTGGACGAAATCGGTACGATCGTGAACAAGGTCAGTGCCAAAGCGTATTGTACGTTCGTATCAACTGAGTCTGAAACCACCGTGGAAGGCATTCCGGCCATATTGTTGGAGGTCATTGATCTGGGAGATCCGATCGAGGTTGAGTCAAATGAAACCTATGTGATCCGCGTGACTAATCAGGGCTCAGCACTGGGCACTAATATAAGAATCGTGGCCACCTTGCCCGCAGAGATGGATTACGTGACAAGTTCTGGTCCCACGCAAGCCAGTGTAAATAACAAGGTCATTAGTTTTTCGCCCCTGCCAAGTCTGGAACCAAAAGTCACAGCCGAGTACCGCGTGGTGATCAAGGGTGTTAAAATCGGCGATGTACGCTTCCATGTTCAATTGGAAAGCGATCAGATGTCCTCGCCTGTCATGGAGACTGAAAGCACGCACATATACTAAACACTCATGACAGTAAGTAGATTTTATTGCTTTTCGTACGGCCTCAGCTTCATGCTGGGGCCGTTTTTATTTAGAGGCTCTCCGCTTTCACGGTCCTGGTCCGGCCATTCACAAGGACCTTCACATTGCGCGGGGTAGCCGAGGCGATTCTGTAGGCAGTCACCTTGCCGTCTTGCCAGTCAATATCCACGGTGAAACCGCCGCGTGCACGCAGACCCCTGACTGAGCCGGCGGGCCAGGCTGCCGGCAAAGCAGGGAGCAGGTGAATGTCACCCGTGTGGCTTTGCAGCAGCATTTCGCACACACCCGCCGTGTAGCCAAAGTTGCCGTCAATCTGAAATGGCGGGTGTGCATCGAACAGATTGGCATACAGGCCCCCGCCGTTGCTGTAGTTAGTGCGCGTGTCACCCACAAGACGAATGAGATTGCCGATGAGTTTGTATGCCCGATCTCCGTCCAGCAGGCGGGCCCACAGGTTGATCTTCCAGGCGGTGCTCCAACCGGTACTGATGTCGCCTCTCGCGTTCAGCGAGACCCGGGCCGCCTCGGCCAGTGCCGGCGTGGTCTGCGGCGTGATCTGCCGGCCGGGATGGACGGCCACCAGGTGCGAAAGGTGGCGATGCGTGTCCTTGGGATCGTCGCGATCCACCATCCATTCCTGGAGCTGTCCCCATTGGCCGATCTTCGGGCCAAGCAGGCGGTCTCGCTTGGCTGCAATCAGGTCGCGGAAATCGCGGTCCGTCCCGAGCGCATCTGCGGCCTCGACCGTATTGTCGAACACATCCCAGATCAATTGCTGGTCGTGCGACACCCCGTCTTCGCGCGGTCCGTGCTCCGGCGAGTACCCATTGGGCGCGACCAGTGTCCCGTCCGGCAAGGCCTTGAGCCGATCGAGCCAGAATTCGCACACCTCCTTCATCATGGGATAGGCCAGTGTGCGCAGATAGTCGAGGTCCCCAGTATACGCATAGTGGTCCCAGATATTCTGCATGCACCACGCACTGCCCGATTCGACCCATTGCCACGTGGAACCGCCGAATACACCGTTCTCCGCGCGCATGGTCCAGCCCCGCGTGTTGAATGCCTCGCTGGTGGCTTGCTTGCGCACCTCACGAATGGAATTCAACCACCTCGCATACGGCAAAAAGCATTCGCCAAGATTGGCCTGATCCACCATCCAGTAGTTCATCTGCACATTGACATCCGTGTGATAGTCGCTGCGCCACGGCGGACGTATGGAATTGTTCCACACCCCCTGCAGGTTGGCAGGCAGGGCATCACGCGAGGCAGAGATCATCATGTAGCGGCCGTACTGGAAGAGCAGTGTTTCCAGTCCCGGTTCACGCTCCCCTTGCGAGTAATTCAACAGTCGAACGTCGGTTGGAAGCTGCGCATGGCCAGGCCCCAGGTTTAAGGTCACGCGATCAAAGAGCGTCTGATAGTCGGCGAGATGCGCGTCGAGAAGCGATTGATATGTTGTGCCTGCAGCAGCCTTCAATTGGGCCGTGATGCGCTCGTGCGGCGAGTCACCTCGCCAGCCTCGGCTGCGGTCCTGCACGAAATCCGTGCCAGCCGCCAGGAGCAGTGTCACGCTGTTTGCCTTGTTGAATGTCAGACGCCCGTCCCCGGCAGTGAGCGTGCCTCCGTCATGAATAACCCACACCTGGGCTTCATAATTGAGGGCAATCTTGTACGGTGTATTGCCCTGATACTGGTACCCGGCCAGGGAACCGATGGAGGAAAGCCGGTTTCCGTTGGCCACGATGCGGCCCTTGTGCATGTCCGTGAGCAGCACCGACCCGGTGTACGCACCTGGGGTGTCCGCTGTCAGCCGAAACACCATCACACCTGCAGGATGGCTGGCAAAATATTCACGCCGGTAGCGAACCCCACCCTGAGTATAGATGACCGTGTGCACTGCCCGGTTAAGATCGAGCTCGCGCCGGTACGCCTCAGCGGATGACTGGGCCGACGTGCCCAGTTCGACAAATATATCGCCGAATGCCTGATACGCGCCCGTGTCCGTTTCATCGCCGATCCAGAGGGTGGATTCGTTGAACTGGATGTGCTCACGCTGAACACCGCCAAAAATCATGCCGCCAAGTCGGCCGTTGCCTATGGGCAGGGCCTCGGTTTCCCACCGCGCGGCAGGCTTGTCGTACCAGAGGATTGCGTCTGGCTGCGCACCGTGGACACAACACATCGGCACGCACACGACTATCGTCAAAATCATTGCCAGGACTTTCATAGTGACTCCTTGAATCTGGGTGTCATGCCCCAGGCCCCGGACCTCTGACCCCAGGTGACACACTGCCGAAATATCAGAAAGCAAAACACTCGTTATGCAGGCGACGGCCAATATCTACCCCAGTGTCCAGGGCCTGCGGTATTCATAATGCAGCAGTGCATTGGCCTTTTCGTTGTTCGTGATACGTTCAGTCTGCGGGTCCCAGTCAATGCGCGACCCGGTGGCCAGCGAGATATTGGCCAGGTGAGCAAATGACGTGGAACGATGACCGGTCTCCAGGTCACAGCGAGGCTGCTGACGCGACTTCACGCAGTCGATGAAGTTGCGTATGTGGTCCACGGTCATGTCGTTTTCATTGCCGCTGCCTCTGGGCACCTGCTCTGCCTGAATCCGGGCGTCACGCGACTGGAACTGTCCTCTGTCAGACGGAATGATGTCGTACCCGTTGGCGCCCGTTCGGCTGACGAGATTGCCGAGTGTCCCGCGCAACTCGATTTCCGCGTTACCCAGGGGTGAGATCCCGCAGGCCTCGTACTGGCCAAATACGAGCAACTGGCCGCCGGGCATTTCGAAGGTCACTTCCAGGGTATCGGGAATGGTACGGTCATCGTCAATCACGTATTTTCCCCCATAGGCACAGACGGACAAGGGTGCTGTCTGCCCCAGGATCCAGCGTATGGCGTCAAAGTAATGTACACCCCAGTTGCCCACCTGCGAGGAGTAGGACTGCCACCAGCGGAATTTATACGGCGTGATGTTGTCCTGATAGGGGCGCATGGCGCGCGGCCCCAGCCACATGTCCCAGTCCAGGCTCTTGGGCGGCTGACTGGGTACACACTTGCCAATGCCGCGGGGATCCATGTTGCTCACGCGATACGCACGCGCCAGCGTGACCTGCCCGATCTTGCCGCCCTGCACCAGTCGGCCCAATTGACTGTACTGCTGTGACGAACGCCGGTGCAGTCCGACCTGGACAATGCGATTGTATCTTTTTGCCGCCTCCGCCATTTTCCGACCCTCGACGATGGTGACACTCAAGGGTTTCTCGACATACACATCCTTGCCCGCCTGACAGGCCTGGATCGTCTGTATGGCATGCCAGTGGTCGGGCGTGGCAATGACCACGGCATCGATGTCCTTGCGTTCCAGAACCCGTCGAAAATCCTTGTATCGTGCCACGCCGGATCCGAATGTTTCGCCCATGCGAGGGATCCGGTCCCCTGCCGCATCACGCACGCGCTGCTCCACATCCGCATAGTTGCGGCTCAGATACGGGTCATACACATCGCACAGGGCTGCAATCTCCACATCCGGTTGTTTGAGACACGCCTCGAGCAATTGTGTGCCCCGGTTCCCTGCGCCGATCATGCCCACGCGGACCTTGTCGTTGGCACCCCGGGCCGTGCCCATCAATGCCGCGTCCAGTCCGAGCGCCACACTGGCAGTGGCCACAGCCGAAGATTTCAGGAACATGCGTCTGGTGGGTGGTTGGGTATGGTTGTTCATCGTCAAACTCTCCTAAGAAAAATCTTGAGTGTTCCACTTTCATTATGAACCTCGGTGTATTCCAAGACACTCTAAATGTAATAGTACGACAACCGATGCCAGGTCAAGTTAATTTCACACAGAGCCTGGACTTTTGAAGTCGAACCCCGGTCGTGGGCCCCGCCAATCACCAAGGCAGGGCCGGTCATGTATGTCAGGCATTCGGGGTTCTCGCCCTTCACCCTTTTTTTCAATTAACCTTGCGAGGCCATCGCTTTCAGTTGATAATGGCCTGTGTCAATGAAGGCTGTGACTCTGGTTTGGACTGAATTGGAATGAACTGAGTGCTAAAAAGGAGGTCTTTATGAACTCACGAACGACATGGATGTGGGCCTGCTGTCTGGTGGGCGTGACGCAACTTGGCTACGCCCAACGCAGTCCGGTCTCGAGCCTGGGCACACACATGGGATCCCTGTATCAACTCTCTGACGCTCGGACACGATCCATCAGCCCGGAAAACTTCACCGGCCAAAAAGGCCGGGGCGGTATGGCCACGCTCGAACAGGGTACTGCAGCCCATGCTGCGAGGGAACTGGGTCAGGGCTGGAAGGTGAATCCCTTTATCAACATTGCGCCAAACCAGACCTTTACACTGGCTGACATTGAGGGGCCCGGGATGATTCAGCATATCTGGATGACACCCACAGGCAACTGGCGAACCTCCATCCTGCGGTTCTACTGGGACAATGAAACAGAGCCCTCGATCGAGGTGCCGGTGGGGGATTTCTTTTGTCAGGGATGGGGCAAGTATACGCCCATTGTGTCACAGGCCGTGTGCGTGAATCCAGGCAGCGGCTTCAACTGCTACTGGCCCATGCCGTTCCGCGGGAAGTGCAAGGTGACCCTGGAAAACCTCGATACCCAGGGGATGCGTCTGTACTACCAGATTGACTACTGCCTGACAGAGATCCCGAGCACGGCCGCGTATCTGCACGCCCAGTTTCGCCGCATCAATCCACTGCCTTACAAGCAGGTGTACACCATTGTGGACGGCATCCAGGGCAAGGGTCACTATGTGGGCACGTATCTGGCCCACGGGGCCAACAGTCCGGGCTGGTGGGGTGAAGGTGAGATCAAGTTTTACCTGGATGGGGACACAGACTTTCCCACCATCTGCGGCACAGGGGAAGAGGACTATTTCTGCGGGGCCTATGGCTATGAAACCCGCAATGCCGAGGGGCAGCGCGTGTATACCAACTTCAGTACACCGTACACGGGCTTTCATCAGATTGAATTTCCCAGGGCAGAGGGCCCGGAGGTCCGACGGTTCGGTCAGTACCGCTGGCACATCATGGACCCCATCCGCTTTCAAAAAGATCTGCGCGTGACCATTCAATCGCTGGGCTGGCAGAGCGAGGGACGTTACCTGCCCCTGCAGGATGACCTGGCGTCCGTGGGATTCTGGTACCAGGCTGAGCCGCATGCGGAATTTCCCGATGTGCTGTCCCGCGATCAGTTGGCCATACAATAAATGAAACCGCAGAAGGAGCACAACGTGACCACGCCCCTCCTGCAGATGAAGGGTATTGGCAAGTCCTTTGGTGCCAACCGGGTGCTGCAGGACGTGCATCTGGACCTGTTTGCCGGTGAAGTGCATATCCTGGCCGGTGAAAACGGAGCAGGTAAGAGTACGTTAATCAACATCCTCGGCGGTGTGCATCAGGACTACGAAGGGCAGATCCTTCTCGATGGCACGGCCAGACAATTCAAGTCTGTGCTGGAGGCAGCCCGTCACGGCATTGCCGTGATCCATCAGGAACTTTCCCTGGTGAACACGCTCAGTGTGGCGGACAACCTGTTTCTGGGGCGGGAGGTCTGTCGGTGGTCCTGGCTGCAGCGAACATCCATGCTGGCCCAGGCCAGGCAATGGCTGGCTGCCCTGGATCTGGACATTGACGTGACCTGCCCGGTGGAACAGTATCCTGTGGGCATCCGGCAGATGATCGAAATCTGCAAGGCCCTGTCCCTGCAGAGTCGGATCATGGTGATGGACGAACCCACCAGCGCCCTGACCGAACCGGAATCGCAGCGTCTCTTCGGCCTGATCGACACACTGAAGCAGCGCGGTGTGGGTATCATTTACATCACCCACAAGATGGAGGAGATCTACCGCATTGGGGATCGTATTACGGTGTTGCGAGACGGTCAGGCGATCGGCACGGCCCGGAGTCACTTGCTGCCTCAAGACACACTGGTGACATGGATGGTGGGGCGCACGATTCAGGAGCAGTTTCCAAACCATGCCCCGCACACGGGCGAGGTGTGTTTGCAGGCCAGACACTTCACAGTACCGGACCCTGACCGGCGAGGCGCCTGCGTGGTTGACCATGTCAACCTGGCCGTTCATGCCGGCGAAATTGTGGGCGTGGCAGGCCTGCAGGGCTCGGGCAACAGTGCCCTGCTGAACGGCCTGTTCGGGACATTCGGCAGGCGCGTCCAGGGTGACGTTCAAATCAACGGCCGGCCCTACACAGCCTTCAGCCCTGGTCACTCGATTGCCCGGGGCATGGCCCTGGTCACCAATGATCGCAAGACCACGGGCTTGATTGCCAGTATGAATATCATACAGAATGTGACACTGGCCTCATTGAAGGCGTTTTGCGAAGGTGGTTTCTTGCAGCCCAAGGCAGAGCGCCGGGCAGCTGCGCAGCAGTCCAGAGCCTTGAACCTGAAGGCCTCGAGCCTGAACGAAGACATGGATTGCCTGTCTGGCGGCAACCAGCAGAAGGTCGTTCTGGCCAAGTGGCTGGAAACGCGACCCAGGATATTGTTGCTGGACGATCCGTGCCGGGGCGTGGACATCGGGGCCAAGCATGAAATCTATGAACTCATGACTCGCCTGTGCACTGAGGGCGTGGCCATTGTGCTGGTGTCCTCGGAAATGCCTGAATTGCTGTGTATGAGCGATCGTATCCTGGTGATGCATCGCGGGCAGGTGACCCTTGCACTGAACCGCGATGAAGCCACTCAGGAAAAGATACTGTATGCCGCTCTGGGGAAAAGGAATAACGCATGAAGGATCTGAAGACACCCGGCAGACCCTGGACGAGTTCGCCCAGTGCCAGGGCACTCGGCGCACTGGTGGCCGTGCTCCTGCTCGGCGCCCTGTTCAACGCAGAGGGGGCCTTCTTCAAATGGGGCACACACCGTGACATGCTGCGCGCCGTGTCCGTGTTCGGCATCCTGGCCTGCGGCATGACAGGGGTGATCATCTCCGGGGGTATTGACCTGTCTGTCGGTTCCATCCTGGCGCTGGCGTCCGTGACCTTTTCCCTGCTGACCATCCACTGGCACTGGGCAGCCCCCTGGGCCGTACTGGCCTGCCTGGGTGTGGGCATGGCCTGTGGCCTGTGCTCAGGGGCCCTGGTGGCGAAGGCGAAGATGCAGCCGTTTATTGCCACGCTGGCCATGATGGTCTTTGCGCGCGGGCTGGCCAAGTGGGTCACCGGAGGCGAAAAGATCTCGCAGGCTGTGAAGCAGTCAGACGGGACGTTTGCCTATGTCGATCTGCCGCCCCTGTTCAAATGGATTGATTCCCGAATTCTGTACGACAATATCTCGGTGGTGACCCTGGTCTTTCTGACCTGTCTGCTGTTGTGTTGGGTGTTGCTCAACAAGCTGCGTGCCGGACGATACATCTACGCCGTGGGCGGCAATGAAGAGGCGGCACGCCTGTCGGGTGTGCCCGTGGGACTGATCAGGATCGTCACGTACGGCGTCAGCGGCCTGTGCTGCGCTGTGGCCGGGATGTGCCAGGCCTGTCAGGAGTATCAGGGCGACCCGGAAGCCGGGGCCGGGTACGAGCTGTCAGCCATTGCCATGGTGGTGATTGGCGGCACCAGCCTCAATGGAGGCAAAGGCAGCATATGGCTGACGTTGATTGGTGTCTTGACTATTGGTTATCTGGATAAAATCCTGAGCATCAATGCCGTGGGTGAGGACAAGCGGCTGATGTTGACCGGAATCATTGTGGTGGCAGCGGTGCTGCTGCAAAAGAGTCGACGATAGTATTTTATGGACCTCAGTGAGAAAGGCAGACAGATGAATCACTGTATGAAGACACTCATGGTGGGATTGACATGTATGGGTCTTTGGGTGGCGGGATGTGCCAAAAAGGCTGAACAAGACGGCCTGACCATTGGTATGAGCCAGTGCAACCTGGGTGAACCATGGCGTGTGCAGATGAACGCAGATATCCAGCAGGCTGCCAGCACACATCCAGAGATCAAGGTCATTTTTAAAGACGCGCAGAACGACACGCTCAAGCAGCGGGCCCAGGTCGAAGAATTCATCAGCGCCGGCGTCGATCTGATCATCATCTCCCCCAAGGAGGCCGCCCCGCTCACCCCTGTGGTGGCTCAGGCCTATGCCAAAGGCATTCCTGTCATTGTTCTGGATCGCCGCGTGCTGGGGGACCAATACACCTGCTTTATTGGCGCAGACAACGTCAAGATCGGCCGGGCCGCAGGCCAGTGGCTCGTGACACATCTTGACCCGGGCGCGAAATTGGTGGAACTCAAGGGCCTCATGACCTCCACACCCGGGCAGGACCGCCATACAGGTTTCATGGAGGGTATCAAGGACGCGAATCTAAATATCATTTTTGAGGCGGACATGAAATGGCTCGAAGCCAATGCACGCAAGGAAATGGAATCAGCCCTGGCCCGCTTTGACAGAATCGATGCGGTGTATGCCCATAATGATCCGGGGGCCCATGGCGCCTATCTGGCTGCCAAGGCCGTGGGCCGGGAAAGTGCCATCAAATTCATCGGCATCGATGCCCTGCCCCAGGAAGGCCAGGTCTATGTGGAACAGGGCAT
Organism: Phycisphaerae bacterium; assembly: GCA_021736645.1. Taxonomy (GTDB): domain Bacteria; phylum Planctomycetota; class Phycisphaerae; order Sedimentisphaerales; family Anaerobacaceae; genus JAIPFM01. The sequence goes on from JAIPFM010000193.1 coordinate 41,785, forward strand.
TCTCGCTGCCAGTTTTGAATATCCCACTGGCGGTCAAGAGGCCATTGACACGGCCTTGAAGATTCTCAAGGGAGAGTCTGTGCCCAAAGAAATCACCCTGTCGTCCAGGATTTATGAAGCGAAGCCCTGAGTGACTAAGGGACTCTGACCCCCCGGAATCCCATGATGCTGCTCTCTTTGAGCGGCAACTGGGTGGCGCCCGTGATGGCATCGCAAGCCACGGGAACAGCCATCCACGATCCCCCTCTGACCACCCTGAATCCGTCCAGGCCGGCGTGATGCGAGGTGGTGTACCAGTCGAGCGTCCACTCGGCCACATTGCCTGCCAGATCGCAAATACCATAGGGACTGTCGAACTGACTGAAGCTGCCCACGGGCGCTGTATAGGCGAACCCGTCCGCTTCTGTGTCGCAGTTGCATCGCCATACACCTTCAGAATCCGGTGCCTCATCCCCCCACGGGTACTGTCTTTCAGGCATGGGATTGGGCCTTTGCCCCGCCTTGTCACCATCCAGATAGAATCCCCCGCGCAGGGCCTTTTCCCACTGGGCTTCCGTGGGCAGCCTCAAGCCGCACCACTGCAGAAACGCGGCTGCATCGTACCACGACACATATGTCACGGGATAATTGTCCCGCCCTGGTTCAACACTGTAGGTCCGGTTGCTGTGCTGGGTGATGCCGCACCGGTCCGCGTGACTCATGCGCGGATTCCAGCCCATGCCCTCCCCTCCCACCTCGTTGAGGTAGTCCGCATACATGGCCAGGGTCGTTTCGTATTTTGCCATGTAGAACAAAGGCACATCGTTATCCGGCCTGGCCGCCCCGGATTCATCCCGCCCCCCGCCGGGCAGGGACTTCATGGCGAATTTCCCGGCAGGCACCTGAACCATGGCCATGGCACGGACACGGATCTCCACCATGTCCAGATCCACAAAACTGGTTTGATCCGTGCCCCACCAGACGACCTCCTTGTGCCCGGCTTTGCTCACCAGATCATGGCCGTTGCCGCGAAGAACCGCATTGGGAAGCAGTTGCCAGGTCTCCCCGGCGTCCGGGCTGTAGCGGATAAAGACATAGGCCGGTGACATCGGTGACAAACCAGGCTCGTTGATATCGTATTCGATGAATGTCCTTGGGCCCCCCAATTCTGTGGGGTCCTGCCGAATCTTCAAATTGTCAATCTCGAGCCACTTGCCAAAAGCGCAGTGACAGAGCAACAACGTGACACTCAAAGACAACCGGAATCTGCGATGCATAGTGATTTCCTGTGATGATTTAATCCTGCTCTTCCTGCAACCACCGGCGTCTAGACATTTTCCGGCACGACCCATGGGCTGCGGTAGTCTCGCTTCAAGAGCTTGTTGGCGTTGTCATTATCAGTAAACGATTCGTTCTCTGCATCAAAGACCAGTCTCTGATTGCCGACGCGATAGGAAACATTGGCCATGTGACACAGCAGCACGGACTCGTGCCCTGCTTCCACGTCGGCGTTGGGCCTCTGTCTCGTCTTGATGCACTGGATGAAATTGTCCTGGTGCGCCTTGTCGCCCTGACGACCGTATTGCGTTTCCACCAGTTCTCCGTTGGCGTCAAAAGCCTGCCATCCGCCGCCATGTCTGCCCACATACATAAAACCTTCGGTGCCCATCACTTCAATCCTTGTGCTGCAGAAGGGCCAATCAGGCAACTTGTCGGCATCTCGCGTGCTGGAGGGTATCTTCTTCATGTACGGTGCACAGAGCGTGGACTCCATGGACAGGGTCAGTTGATCATACTCGAACAGGGCCATTTGTGTATCCGGCGTGTCTCTGCCGTCCTGCAGATCATAAATCGCGCCCATCTGCGACACGGTCCTGGGTGCGGGCAGGTCGTTCAGGAGAAATCGTGCCAGGTCAAGTTGGTGCACGGCGTCGCCTGGAATCGGACCGCAACTGTATTCCCACAGGCTCAGCCATTGGCGGCTCGGATCGTACGGGAGTTTGGCTGCAGGGCCGCACCACAGATCGTAATCAAAGCCTGACGGGACGGGCTCCCCGGGCATGGGTGTGCGCTTTGGGTGCTTCATCATGTTGAATACACGCACGAGATACACCTTGCCCAATTTCCCGGAATCGATGTAGTCCTTGGCTTTCTGTGCATAGGGAGCCGATCGCGTCTGCATGCCCACCTGCACGACCCGCTTATACTTGCGTGCCGCCTCCACCATCTTCCGGCCCTCCCAGATGTTGTGGGACATGGGCTTTTCAACGTACACGTCCTTGCCTGACTGACAGGCCATGATCGTGCCAAGTCCATGCCAGTGATCCGGTGTGGCATTGATGACAACGTCCACGCTGTCATCATCGAGCATCTTTCGGAAATCCTGCACCAGTTGGGGCTTTCGAGTCTGGACTTCTTCTACCACCTCGCGGGCCCGTGCGAAGCGCCTCGTATTCGGATCGCAGAGATAGGCAATTTCAGTGTCAGGTCTGTCTGCAAACTTTTCAGCCAGATAGGTCCCTCGCCCCCCGAGTCCCATGACACCGATGACAATTTTCTCGTTGGCTCCGCGCACGCTGCCATAGGGTAAAACCGCCGCGGCTGCGGCACCGACCGAACGCTTCATAAATTCTCTACGATTCACAGTCATATCGTTCTCCTTTTTTATCACACTTTCCCCAGGACAGGCAAAAGTGTTGGCTCACGGTTGCCCGATTATATCAGGTTTGTGTACGACTGCACCCATAATAGTGAGAAGGTTTTCTTGGAGTGCCCCCTTGAATTGGTGGTGTACCACAGTATAATCGCCTGTGTCCGCAAAATCAGAAGTGTCGCCAGTTGATGAGTTGGAGGCCTAAGAGAATGACTAAACAGGGTATGAGCATGGTGGTATCCATACTGGCTGCGGTATGCATCTCAATGCCTATCTGGGCAGAGACTGCCAGCGATCTGAAAGTCAATGTACGCTATCAAGAGGCCGTGCCGGACAATGACCATCTGGTGAGAGTGGCGTGCCACACCCAGGTATGGGCGCCTCAGGAGACGGCGATCATTATCTGCGACATGTGGAACCAGCACTGGTGCCGGGGCGCGACCCGTCGCGTGGCAGAGTTGTCACAGCCCATGAATCGCGTGGTCTCCCGCGCGCGGGACCGAGGGGTGTTCATCATTCACGCACCCAGCGGCACGATCGACTTCTACAAGGACCATCCCGCACGCCGACTGGCCCAAAACACTCCCAGGGCAGTCGATCTGCCTGAGGGCATTGCCAACTGGTGCCACTGGGAAGACGACAGAGAAAAGCAGGCAGGCTACCCCATCGATCACTCAGACGGCGGGTGCGACTGCACCCCCCAATGCAAGCAGTCTTCACCCTGGACGCGGCAGGTTGACACGATTATCATCAAGGACACAGATGCAATCAGCGACTCGGGCATCGAGGTCTGGAGTCTGCTGGAGCAACGGGGCATCAAGAACATCATTGTGATGGGTGTGCACACGAACATGTGCGTGCTGGGCCGACCCTTCGGACTGCGCAACCTGGACCGGTTCGGCAAGAACGTGGTGCTCATGCGGGACATGACCGATACCATGTACAATTCGCGCATGGCGCCCAAGGTCAGTCACTTCACAGGCACGGACCTCATTGTCGATCATGTAGAGAAATACGTCTGCCCCACCATCACCTCCACCGTGTTTACCGGGGAGCCCGCCTTTCGATTCAGGAACGACGGGCGCCCGCTGGTGGTCTTCCTCTCCGCAGAGAGCGAATACAGCGCGGCAGACACACTCCCCGGGTTTGCGCACGACCTGGAACTGCATCACGGACTGCGCTGCGAAATCCTTCAGGGCAGCCCCAGTCGAGAGAGTGACGAGTGTCACGAAATCTCCGGCATGGAGCTGCTGACCCAAGCGGATCTGGTGGTGGTCTTTGCACGTCGTCGGGCCTTCCCTGCGGATCAGATGCAGTATCTGAAGGACTACCTGGACCGAGGCGGGGCCTTGATCGGCCTGCGTACCGCCAGCCACGCCTTTGATTCACGAGGCAGCGGTCCGGCCGATCACACGGAGTGGCCCACGTTCGATTCCGATGTCCTGGGGGGGAACTATCACGGCCATCACGGCGCAGGCCCCATATGCACTGTGACCTGTGCCAACGGCGCAGACAACCATCCGATTCTGGCGGGTGTCACCCTGCCCCTGGTCAGCCAGGGATCGCTCTATGAAGTGCGTCCTCTGGCCAAGACCACAGCGACCCTGTTGATGGGAAGCATTGCAGGCCAGGCATCCGAACCTGTGGCCTGGACACACCAATACCGCGGAGGCCGTGTCTTCTATACGTCCCTGGGTCACCCTGATGATTTCAGCCATACCGAGTTCAGGAAATTGCTTGTCAATGCGGTATTCTGGGCCATGAACAAACCGGCCTCGAGCAATCGCTAACATCGACTTTAACGATAGGGCACGGCGGACACAGATCTACTTTGAGTGTACTGCAGATTGAATGTCACGTGCCAGGAGTCATATGAAAGGAGTCTGTGGATGTCAGACGTCGGAGCCAGCATCTCAACCATTGACAGTGTCATCATCATCGCCTACCTGTTGGGCATTATGATCATCGGTATCCTGGCCGGATACAGGAAGAACACCTCCTCAGAACAGTTCTTCCTGGGCGGCAGATCACTCAAGTGGCCCATCATCGGCACGGGCCTGTTCTGCGCGAACATCTCCACCATTCATCTGGTGGGTCTGGCCTCGTCAGGCTACAAGGATGGTCTGGTCATCGGCAACTTCGAATGGATGGCCGCCTTCTGCCTGATCCTGCTCGGCATTGTGTTTGCCCCGTTCTACTTCCGCAGCAGGATCAGCACGCTCCCCGAATATCTCGAGAAACGATACGGCGGCGGTGCACGCACCTTCCTGGCGTTCATCTTTGTGATGTCTGCCCTGCTGGTGCACATCGGCATCAGCCTCTTCGCAGGTGCCAAGGTGCTGGAGGAATTCTTCGGCCTGCCTTACGTCTGGTCCATTGTGGGCATCTCTGTGATCACGGCCATCTACACCATCATTGGGGGTCTCAAGGCCGTGATGATCACGGACGCCATCCAGGCCGTGCTGCTGCTGGCCGGTGCCGCCATCCTGACCCTGGCCGGCATCAAGGCACTTCCCACCGTGGGCATCCACAACTGGATCGATTTCAAGGCAGCCTGCAGACCGGATCAGCTCCACATGATCCAGCCCATCAAGGATGCCGCGGCACCTGGCAGCCTTGGTCTGCGTGAATTCTCCTGGTACTCGATCCTCTTCGGGTATCCGATACTCGGCATCTGGTACTGGTGCACGGACCAGACCATTGTCCAGAAGATCCTGGCCGCCAAAACTGAAAAGGACGGTCGGGACGGGGCCATCTTCGCGGGTTTCCTCAAGATCCTCCCTGTCTTCCTGATGGTGCTGCCGGGCGTCATTGCCTATGTGCTGTTCAAGGACAAGATCGGTGACGACAACGACAGCACCCTGATGGTCATGATGACAGAGCTCCTGCCTGTCGGCGTGCGGGGTCTGATGGCCGCCGGTCTGCTGGCCGCCCTGATGAGCACCATTGAAGCGGCACTCAACAGCACAGCCACACTCACGGCCGAGGACATTGTCAAGCGGCTGCGTCCCAACACATCGGACAGACAGCTGGTGACCATCGGCCGTGTCACAGCCGGGGTGGTCATTGTGCTGGCCATGCTGTGGTCCACACAGGGCGACAAGTTCGGCAGCATCTTCGAGGCCGTCAACAAGATCCCCATGGCCTTTGCACCGGGCATCACCACCGTGTTCCTGTGGGGCGTGTTCTGGCCCCGCGGCAACAAGCAGGGCGCCATGGCGGCACTCGTGACCAATGTGGTCCTGGGATTCATCTACCTGGCCATTGATATTCCGCTGATTGGTGACACCCAGATCATCGCCCAGAAGCTCGGTATTCCGTTCATGCAGGTGGGTTGGTATCTCTTCCTCATTTCCTCAGCCGTGTACTTTATGGTCAGCCTGGCCACACCGGCACCGGCCAGAGAAAAAATCGAGGGTCTCTGCTGGACCCGGCCGCTGGATTCTTTGCGGGGCAAGATGGAAGGCCTCACCGATCCTCGTGTGATGGCGGTGGTTCTCGTGGTCATCATGATCATTCTGTACGCGTGGCTCCATTAGGAGATAAAACATGAGTGTATCCAGATATTGTATAGGCAGTGTCCTGGTCTGTGGTCTGGTATCCAGCGTGACAGCCCTGGCTCAGACAGACCCTGTGGCCTGGTGGGACTTCGAAAAAGGCGGCTCGGACATGGCACTGGATCGCGCAGGCCATGTGACTGATACCCTGGAGGGGCAATACGCGCAGGTCGCGGGCGTCAAGGGATCCGCCCTGAAACTGGATGGGTATACCACCTGCATGGTGCGACAGGCAGAAAACGGCCCAGCGCTCGCCCACAACATGACAGTCAGTGCCTGGATTGCCCTGGGCGCCTATCCCTGGAACTGGTGCCCCATGGCAGCACAGACCGACGGCATTGAAGGCGGGTTCCGTTTTGAGGCAGGCCCCAGGGGACAGATCCGTTTGACCGTGAAGGTCAATGGTCAGACTCAGACCTGCACGTCCCGGGATTTCGGAATCGGCCTGTTTCAGTGGGTCCACGTGGCGGGTGTCTACGACGAGGCCCAGGGCCTGTCTCTGTATGTCAACGGCGAGCAGGACGGCGCCCTGGACTGCGCAGGTGTACCGCAGCTCGCGTCACCCGGCACACTCCGCATCGGCATGAGTGACAGCGCTGTGAAGCCCTCGAACATTCACCGCGAAAACGGCACACGCCCCGGCTGGTTCTCCCTGGACGGCATCATCGACGAACTGAAGCTGTACGATCAGGCCCTGTCACCCGCTTCAATTCAAGCCCAGGTTGCAGAGGTCACGCCAGTCGGCAAACCGCCCCTTCAGCCCCGTGTCCTGCCCACCGGCCCCACAGGCCCCAGTCGCTTCGGCGCCTTTTACACACACCTGAAATACTATGACGAGTGGGACGCACTCTGGGCCGTGGGATCTGACCCGGACGTGGTGGTCCGGTTTGCCGACTCGGACGTGCGCGTCGTGTTCTGGCGAGGCAGCCGATACTCCCCGGCCTGGGTCACTGAAAAGGGGCAGTGGATGGCCGATCAGAGTGTGGAGGCGTGGAACAACGAAGAAGGCTGCTTTGAACACATGCAGGACAGGCTCTGCCTCTATTCACAGGTGCGCATCATTGAAAACCACGAGGCACGCGTGGTCGTGCACTGGCGATATGCACCGGTGAGTTCCAGCAATCATTTGTGGCGAGTCGATCCCAAGACAGGACGCGCCTGCTGGGTCGACGAATACTACACGATCTACCCGGATCAGATGGGTGTGCGCAACGTCACGTGGAAGACAGGCACACTGGGTCATCCGCGTCAATTTCAGGAGTCTTTGCCCTTTACCGGTCCCGGCCAACTGGTCAGTGACGTGATCCACGAACAGTGGGCCACCGTAGCCAACCTGAAGGGAGAGACGCACGAACTGGCTCACGTCAAGGACCCCAAAGACAGAGAGGTCCCTGAAGATCTGATCCTGCAGCAGTACAACTTCCGGTCTCCAAACAAACCCTTTATCGTGTTTGAATCCGGCAACCAGATGCGTTACGTCAAGGACCGCAAGTTGGGTGTGCGCGGTCTCGATATACCGGGGGCCTGCAATCACTGGCCCGTGGGACAGGCCCTGTGCGATGGACGGACCGTGCAGGCTGCGGACCGGCCGACTCATTTTCTGGGGTTTCCCATTTCATCTCCGCCAATTCACGAAAAGGAAGGACGCTCCTGGTGGAACGGTCTCTACGGCATGGCCGACCAGACCATGGCCCAGTTGGTCGATGTGGCGCGTAGTTGGAACCTCCCTCCTGAACTCAAGATTGAAACCAGCGGATTTGTCCATCACGGCTATGACCGCGGACAACGTGCCTATCGTCTCACCTGCACGGATCCTGCCTCTACAGACTCGCTGGTGTGCAGCCTGACACCGGATGGCCAATCCTGCCTGGTCAATATCCCCCTGGTCATCGAGCATTGGGGCACGCAGGACGTCACACTCAAATTGAACGGCAAACCCGTCGACCGCGGCACGACATTCCGAGTGGGACATCGTGACCTTCTGGAAGGAACGCATCTGATTGTGTGGATTCAATATGAGTCCGACGAGCCGGTCCACCTTGAGCTCTCGCGAGTCAAACGCTGACACGAGGTGAACCTTGAGCACGTCCTGTCAGCCCACAGAGAAAGGAACAGACCATGTATAAACCACACTCAGTCATCGGACTCATCCTGACATGGATCACAGTCTCTGTGTTTGCAGCCTCGCCTGCGAATTCACAATTTGAGCAACTGATCGCCCGCTATCTGGATGAATACCCGGCCCTGTCGCCCGTGGGTGCCACAGGCCTGGGCGATCACCGTTTCGATCACCGCCTCAATGAGGTCGGCACGGAGGCACGTGCCCGGGAACTGGCGTTTTACAGGCACGTTCTCGATCAACTTCAGACCATCAATCCCGCACAGCTGTCCCGCTCCGATCAGGTGGACTACGTCCTGTTGACACAGGATCTCGCTGGCAGCATTTGGTCGATCGAGGTCCTGCAGGAATGGGCCTGGAATCCCCTGGTGTATACACGTCTGTGCGGCAGTGCGATCTATGGTTTGATGGCTCGGGATTTTGCCCCGCTCAATACGCGCCTCCAGCATGTGACAGACCGACTGGAGGCCTTTCCCCGCCTGTTCCGCCAGATCCGCGCCACACTGCAGCCCGAGCGGGTCCCCAGAATCCACGCAGAAACTGCTGTCAAGCAGAACCGCGGCGTGCTGAGCATCTTGGAGAACCGGGTCCAACCGCATGTGAACGTCTTGCCGCCTGCGCAGCGTGAGCGTCTCGAACGGGCCATGGCCACAGCCAAGGCCGAAGTGGAGACGCATCAGCAATGGCTTGAAAAGGAATTGCTGCCCCAGGCGCAGGGCATTTTTCGATTGGGCCGGCAACGCTACGACCAGAAACTCGCCTTCACACTTAAGACGGCCTTCACGCGAGAGCAGATACAGGCCCGGGGCCAGCAGGAGCTGAAACGCGTGCGTCAGGAGATGTATGAGATATCGAAACAAGTCTATCAAACCCACTATCCCTACACCCGGTTTCCTGCACGTCCGTCCCCTGCCTATCAGCAGGCCATTATTCGTGCCTGCCTGGAACTGGCCTATGCCGAAGCACCAGCCCCGGACCAGGTGGTCGCCTGCGCCAAAGAGACGCTGGCCCAGGCCAGGGACTTTGTCACGACCAGGGACCTGGTGACACTCCCGCCGGATCCCCTGGAAATCATCATCATGCCGGAATTCGAACGGGGCGTGGCCCTGGCCTACTGTGATTCCCCCGGGCCGCTGGACGTGGGACTCAAGACCTTCTATGCTGTCGCCCCCCTGCCGGAAGACTGGACCAAGGCGCAGATAACCTCCTTTCTACGGGAATACAATGTACGGTCCATTCATGACCTGACCATGCATGAGGCCATGCCCGGGCATTTCCTCCAACTGGCCCATGCCAATCGCTATCCGGGCAAGCTGCGTGCCCTGCTGGCCTCCGGTGTCTTTATCGAGGGTTGGGCCATCTATTCCGAACGTATGATGATCAATGCTGGCTACCTGGACAACGACCCGCTCATGCGTCTGATCAATCTCAAGTGGTACCTGCGGGGCATTGCCAACGCCCTCATGGATCAGGGCATCCATGCAGGTGACATGACGCGTGAAGAAGCCATGACACTCATGATGGAAGACACGTTCCAGGAAGAGCGGGAGGCCGCAGCCAAGTGGGTTCGCGCGCAGTTGACCTCTGCACAACTGTCCACCTATTTCGTGGGGACCCTGGAACACTTCGATCTCAGGCGCGACATTGAAACCGCCTGGGGCGACGATTTCGATCTGAAGACCTACCACGACACCATTCTGTCCTTTGGGTCCCCCCCGGTACAGATGGTGCGTGCCCTGATCCTGAACCAGGCGATCATCCCGGAGTAAGGCACAGAACTGAACTGCTGAACAGACCCCTGACATCGCCAGACAGGCCGTCACACTGTCAATTCTTCCGGGGTGAAGGTCAGGCACTGCCCGGATTCAACAGCCTGATTGATCTTGAGCGTCGCTGCAGTGGCCGCATACGCGGCCTCTACCGCGCAGTTGAGTGGGGCCTGTCCCCTGACGGCCGCAAAGAAATTGGCCAGATGCGGCAGGGTAAAGGGATCCGTTGTTTCAATGGGCA
>JAIPFM010000194.1 GCA_021736645.1 Phycisphaerae bacterium
TGGCCAGCCTGATCCCGGCCAGGACCTGGTACGTCCATTCCATCATCACGCGGTAATCACAGGTGATGTAGGGCTCGCACTCGCAGGCATTGATAATCATGGTATCCTTGGGCATCTGCGGGTTGGGCTCGAGTTTCACGCGCGTGGGAAAACCGGCGCCCCCCATACCCACCAGACCGGCCTGGCGAGAGATTTCACAGATCCGGGACGGCTCGTATTGCGTCACATCAAAGGTCTCTGAAAACTGATCGTTGACAGGCTCGTGTGGATTATTGTTTTCGGTATCCACTTCAATGACAATGCCCATGGCACGGCCCTGAGCTGCGTGGGGTTGAAGGGCAATCTCTTTCACCTTGCCGTTGACCGGTGAATGCACAGGCGCGCTGACAAATCCATCATTGTCCGCCACCTTCTGTCCCACCTGCACCACATCGCCCTTCTTGACGAGCGCCTGGCACGGCGCTCCAATGTGCTGACTGAGCATCAGGGTGACAACCTCAACTGGAGGCCCCTGAACGATCCGTCTCTCTGCGGTGAATTCCTTGCTGTCCGGCGGATGCGAACCGCCTGCAAATGTGCATGTTCCTGAAGTCTCAAGCATCATAATCCATTTCTCGTTGTCTTGGGCCAGGTCCGCATGATCCACGAACCCAATGCCGCAACACCTATTGCACTAAACAGGGCGACCACGAAACCGATCAACGTAGCCCCCTGAGTACCCACTGGCTTTTCAAGTATCCCCTCGGCAACTGCCAGACTGATCACAAACGCAAATAAAGGAAGCACAAATGCGATGCACACCTTCACAGCCACAGGGGCTGTGTTGCTTTGACCAAGCGTACGATAGACGTCTTCGCAACTGTTGTGATGCTGACAGCCCTGACACTCATGTTCTTGTGTCACCATTTTTCAATCCTTGACGAAAGAGGCTAGTTATAATAGATATGTATTTAATTATCAAAGGGTTTTATTTCACAAATAAGGACATTGAGTATGATCAATAAAATCCTCATCCATGGCCTGACAATCCTGACATGTTTAGTCCTACTTGGATGCGCCACCAATCCCATTACAGGGCGAGATGAACTCATGCTGTATTCAGAACAGGAGGACTTCGCCCTGGGCAGGCAGGTGGCCCCGAAACTGGAGGAAGCCCTTGGGGATCGGATTGACAGTGAGGCGCTTCAGTTGTACATCGATCGCGTGGGCCAGAGGATCGCCCTGGTCTGCCATCATCCGGAATGGGAATACCATTACATTGCCGTAGACCATGAGATGGTCAATGCCATGGCCCTGCCCGGCGGATACATCTATATTACGCGCGGTCTGCTCGAACGACTGCAAACAGAGTCGCAGCTCGCTGCCGTGCTGGCCCACGAAACCGTCCACGTGGTGGGACGGCATGCCATGTCGCAGATGAGCAAACAGACCGTCGGAGGCATAGCCGCGGCTGCCGTCATGGTGGCAGGCACACCAGGCGGTGCCAAGCAACTGGCTTTGATGACCAACCAGGTCCTCGGCCTGAGTTACAGCCGGGAAGACGAAACCGAATCGGACATCGGAGGCCTGGACTATCTGGTCAAGTCCGGCTATGATCCCAATGGCATCATTCAGGTTCAGGAAATCCTTCTTGAAGAACACACCATGAGACGCGAACTGGAGTTCTTCTCCACCCACCCCCACCCGGAAAGCCGGTTACGAGACATCAGGCGGCGCATTGAGCAGCGATATAAGGATTTCATACCCACGCGTACAGACGATCCCTATAAAAAAGAAGTCCTGGATTACCTGAAGGCCCACCCCAAAGATCCTAAAACCAGACGGCCCAAACCGGACGTCCGGGCCGAACAATCCCTGGGATCAATGAGACATGACATGGAACTCCAGCGTCAAATGGAACTGCAGCCATTGCTGTATCCGTAAAAACCGGCGCAAGGTACACGGCCCTGCATGTATTTTTGCACATATTTGCCAGCTTACTTTACTTTCCTTTATTGACATCGAACTCTTTCTTCATTAGTGTATTACTCTTGATTTTTGAATGGAATTATCCTAGTATGCTGCTAGGAATATTATAAATGTCTGGTTGAGTCACAAAAGTAGGATGACTGTCACATGATACTAATCAAACGGGGGCTAGATCTCCCCATGTCCGGCGCACCTGAACAAACGGTTTGTGAGACAAAGCCGTGCACCAGGGTGGCCGTCCTTGGGCCTGATTATATGGGCATGAAGCCGACCATGGTGGTTCAGGTCGCAGATCAAGTCAAAAAGGGCCAGGTCTTGTTCACAGACAAGAAATGCCCGAAGATCCGTTATACAGCCCCTGCTTCCGGTCACGTCACTGCCATTCATCGCGGTCAAAAGCGGGCCTTGCAGTCTGTAGTCATTCAAATAGAGGGCGACGACGAAATCACCTATGCGTCTTACTCCGGCGATGCACTGACGAGCCTCACCCGCGAGCAGGTGGTGGACCAATTGCTCGAATCCGGTCTGTGGACTGCCCTTCGACAGCGTCCCTTCAGCAAGGTGGCTGATCCGGATACAGTGCCGCATTCCATCTTTGTCACTGCCATGGACACGAATCCTCTGGCCCCTTCCATGGATAGAGTCCTGGACGGCCAGGCCGAGGCGTTTGCCCAGGGCATCAGATTACTGGCCAAATTGACCGCCGGTTCTGTTTTCATATGCAAAGCCCCTGAGGACAAGCTACTCTGTCCGATCATCCCCAGGGTCAAGATAGAAGAGTTTTCCGGCCCCCATCCGGCGGGCAACGTGGGAACGCATATCCATTTCCTGGACCCGGTGAGTCGCCAGAAAACCGTGTGGCACATCGGCCTTCAGGACGTTATTTCCGTGGGTAAGTTGTTTACTACCGGAAAGTTGTGTACTGACCGCATCATCTCCCTGGCTGGCCCTGGCGTGACAAATCCGCGACTTATTCGCACCCAGATCGGGGCGGATCTCTCGGAGATCATACCAAACGAGCTAAAGCCCGGTGAGAACCGTGTCATTTCCGGATCTGTCCTGTCCGGGCACCAGGCCACTGAGGTATTGGGTTTCTTGGGGCGCTATCATCAGCAGGTCAGCGTGGTCCCGGAGGATCGCGAGCGGCGGTTCCTGGGCTGGTTGTCGCCAGGGCTGAATCTGTTTTCAACCAAAAATATCCTCTTGTCGAGCCTCTTCAAGCCCAGACCTTTTGACATGACCACCTCTGTTCAGGGTCAGGTCAGGGCGATTCTGCCCAGCGGCACATTCGAGGACCTGATGCCCATGGACATCATGCCCCTCTTTCTGATGCGGGCCCTGGCTGTGGACGATGTGGAAGAGGCCGAGGCTCTGGGAGCCCTTGAGCTGGACGAGGAAGATTTGTCGCTGTGTGCCTTTGCGTGTCCGTCCAAGCTGGAATTCGGACCAATCCTGAGAAGGAATCTGACCATTATCGAGAAGGAAGGATAATCCGTGAAGCTGCTTCGGACCCTACTTGACAAAATTAAGGCCCAATGTGAACCGGGCGCAAAATTCGGCAAAATGCATTTTTTGTTCGAGGCGATTGATACCTTTGCCTACACACCTGGCGAAACCACCCTGGGTGCACCCCATGTGCGTGACGCTCTGGATCTCAAGCGCATGATGATCACCGTCTTTTTCGCCCTGGTGCCGGTGTCCCTGATGGCCTGCTACAACACGGGCCTGCAGGCGAATCTGGCGCTCGAGGTCACGACCCAGGCTGCCCAAGCTTCCGGTGCCACGGCTCAGGCCGCGATTGAGGGCTGGCGCGGCGTGGTCACCCGAGCGCTGGGTGCAGGCTGCAATCCTCACAGCCTGTGGGACAACTTCCTCCTGGGCCTGCTGTATTTCCTGCCGGTCTATATTGTGACCCTGATCGCAGGCGGTCTCTGGGAGGTGGTCTTCAGTGCGGTTCGAAAGCACCCCATCTATGAAGGCTTCCTCGTGACCAGTCTCCTGTTCCCCCTGATTCTACCGCCGACCATTCCCTGGTGGCAGGTCGCTGTAGGCGTCTCCTTTGGCGTGATCATCGGCAAAGAGGTCTTTGGCGGCGTGGGCATGAATGTGCTCAATCCTGCCCTGTGTGGTCGTGTGTTCCTCTATTTTGCCTATCCGGCAGAGATCTCGGGTGATGCTGTGTGGGTGGGCTTGAACGGCTACACCCAGGCCACACCTCTGGGAGCCCTGGCCAATGGCGTGCATCTGAGTGAGCAATCTGTCACCTGGTGGCAGGCCTTCGCAGGGCTGATGCCCGGGTCCATGGGCGAAACCTCTGCCCTGGCCTGTTTGATTGGAGCCGCCATCCTGATTGTCACAAAAATAGGGTCCTGGCGCATCATGTCGGGTGTGACACTGGCCATGATCGGCACGACCCTGCTGATGAACAGTATTGGCAGTGACACCAATCTGCTGTTTGGTGTCAATCCGGCCTGGAGCTTTGTACTGGGCGGGTTTGCCTTTGGCACGGTGTTTATGGCCACTGATCCGGTCAGTGCAGCCCACACCAGGCAGGGACAATGGATTTACGGTCTGTTAATCGGTTTCCTGACGGTGATGGTGCGAGTCATCAATCCTGCCTTTCCTGAAGGGATCATGCTGGCCATCCTGTTTGGTAATGTGTTTGCACCGGCCATTGACAAGATCTTTGTGAACAAAAACATCAAGAGGAGGCAACTCAGAAATGTCGCAGGATAGCACGTTCAAAACCATTGGCGTGGCCACAGGGATCTGCCTGTTCTGCTCACTCTTCGTGTCCGTGGCTGCAGTCAAGTTGTCTGCCAGGCAACAGGAGAACAAGCAGCTCGACAAGATCAAGAACATCTTGCAGGTTGCAGACCTGGCGGACAGTGATGCGCCCCCGATGCAGATCTTTCAGGAACGGATCATGCCCGTACTGGTGGATCTCGCGACGGGCAAGCCCGTGCCCAAGGACCAGATCGACGAAAAACTCGATCCGAATGCCTTTGACGTAAAGGCGCTGTCAGGCAACCCAAAATACAGCCACGAAATTCCTGGTGATCAGGATCTCGCTGGCATCAAACGCCAGACCAACTGCATGGTGGTTTATCTTCGTAAGCAGGGAGACACCATAGACAAGGTCATCCTGCCGATCTATGGCAAGGGCCTCTGGTCCACGCTGTACGGCTTCCTGGCCCTGGAAAAGGACCTGGAAACCGTCAGCGGCATCACTTTCTATGAACACATGGAAACCCCGGGTCTGGGCGGCGAGGTGGACAATCCCAATTGGAAATCCAGTTGGAAAGGCAAACAGGCCTTTAGTCCGCAGGGTGACAAGGTCATCCAGGTCATCAAGGGCCAGGTCAATACGGCCAGCGATGCAGCCAGTCACCAGATTGACGGGCTCAGTGGTGCCACCCTAACCACGCGCGGTGTGGATAATTTCATTCAGTTCTGGTTGGGTGACAACGGCTATGGTCCCTTCTTGAAACAACTCCGGGAGGCGAAATAATATGAATGAGTATCGTAAGGCCCTGATCGATCCGATCTTTAACAACAATCCCATCGGCCTTCAGATCCTGGGTATCTGTTCAGCCCTGGCAGTCACCACCAAGCTGGAAACGGCGATCGTGATGTCGCTATCCGTCACTTTTGTGACTGCGCTTGCCAGCCTGTCAGTCAGTGTGATTCGAAACCATCTGCCCTCCAGCATCCGCATCCTGGGACAAATGACCATTATCGCATCCCTGGTGATTATTGCGGACCAGTTTCTCAGGGCCTATGTGTATGACGTCAGCAAACAGCTTTCTGTATTTGTGGGGCTGATCATTACCAACTGTATTGTACTGGGGCGAACCGAGGGCTTTGCCTTAAAGAACCCGCCCCTGTTGAGTTTTATCGACGGGATCGGCAATGGTCTGGGATACAGTGTGGTACTGCTGCTCGTTGCGGCCATTCGCGAACTGTTTGGTTCGGGCAAACTATTGGGATTCACGGTCTTTCGTTTGACCCGTGACGGTGGCTGGTATCCGGCCAATGGACTGTTTTTGTTGGCCCCCAGTGCCTTCATCCTGATCGGTCTTCTGATCTGGGCGCTGCGCACATGGAAACCCGATCAGATGGAGGACTAAGCCATGTTTGAGCATTATCTGGGCATCTTTCTGAAGGCTGTTTTTATTGAGAACCTCGCTTTGTCGTTCTTTCTCGGCATGTGTACCTTTCTGGCAGTATCCCAGAAAGTCGGCACAGCCGCAGGACTGGGGCTGGCTGTGGTTTTTGTACAGGCCATCACGATCCCGATCAACAACCTTATCTATCAGTTCGTGCTCAAGAAGGGCGCGCTGGCCTGGGCCGGTTTGCCTGATGTGGATCTGACCTTTCTGGGTCTCATCACCTACATCGGCGTGATCGCAGCCCTGGTGCAGATACTGGAAATGGCCCTGGATAAATACGTGCCCAAGCTCTACAACGCGCTTGGCATCTTCCTGCCGCTGATTACAGTCAACTGCGCCATCCTGGGCGGCAGCCTGTTCATGGTAGAACGGGACTACTCCTTTGGCGACAGCTGCGTCTACGGCGTGGGTTCCGGTATTGGCTGGGCCCTGGCCATCATCGGACTGGCCGGGATTCGCGAACGCATGCAATACAGTAATATTCCACCTGGGTTGCGAGGATTGGGCATCACCTTTATCACCGCGGGCCTCATGGCCATGGCATTTATGTTGTTTTCAGGCATTCAATTATAAATAGAAGTCCGGAGTCCGAAGTCAGGAGTCAGCGGCTGTGACTCAGAAGACTGTGGACTTTTGACTTTGGACTATGGACTTTAATTTTAGGAAGGAAAACGCATGTCGGATTTCGGCTTAATCTGCGTTGGGGTAATGATGTTCGTCATCATTGTTTTGGCGCTCGTGGCTGTCATCTTAATCGCCAAATCGCGACTCGTGGCCAGCGGGAACGTTCAGATCTTGATCAATAATGATCCGGATAAGACGGTTGAGATCCCGGTGGCCAGCAAGCTTCTCAATGCGCTGGCAGAACACAAGATCTACCTGTCGTCAGCCTGCGGTGGCGGCGGGACCTGTGGGCAATGTAAGTGTATCGTGGCCAGCGGTGGTGGTGATGTCCTGCCCACTGAAAAGAGCAAGCTCAACCGCAAAGAGGTGCGTGAAGGTTACCGCCTTTCGTGCCAGCTTACGGTCAAGGACAATATGAGCCTTGAAATCCCGCCTGAGATGCTGGAGATCAAAAAATGGCTCTGTACAGTCCGGTCCAATGATAACGTCGCCACGTTTATCAAGGAACTGGTGCTGGACCTGCCCGAAGGTGAGTATGTGGATTTCCGGGCTGGTGGTTATATCCAGATTGAAGCCCCGCCTCACCACATCAAGTACTCCGACTTTGATGTCGCCGAGGAATATCGCGGGGATTGGGATCAGTATGGCTTGTGGAAGTATGAATCCCATGTCAAAGAAGATATCATTCGTGCCTACTCCATGGCCAGTTACCCTGAGGAAAAAGGCATCATTATGTTGAATGTGCGTGTGGCTACGCCTCCGCCCAATAACCCAAACGTGCCGCCCGGTCAGATGTCCTCTTTCATTTTCAACCTGAAACCCGGTGACAAGGTCACGATTTCCGGTCCCTATGGTGAATTCTTTGCCAAGGATACGGACAACGAAATGGTCTTTATTGGTGGTGGTGCAGGCATGGCCCCCATGCGATCGCACATATTCGACCAGCTGCGCAAACTCAAGTCCAAACGGAAAATGACCTTTTGGTATGGTGCACGCAGCCTGAGAGAAATGTTCTACGTGGATGATTTTGACACCCTGGCCAAGGAAAATGAGAATTTCACCTGGCACATTGCCCTGTCTGACCCCCTGCCTGAAGACAATTGGACCGGCTACCAGGGCTTTATTCATCAAGTACTCTATGAACAGTATCTCAAGGACCATCCGGCCCCTGAAGACTGTGAGTACTATATCTGTGGCCCTCCCATGATGCTTTCAGCATGTGCACGCCTGCTGGATGATCTGGGTGTTGAGCCTGAAAACATTCTGTACGATGATTTTGGATAGAGGATCCTCATGGACGTATTCCAAACTGCTGAAGATATTATCAATGAGCGTGGGAGCGAGTTGTTCACCATCAGCCCGGATGCCCTGGTAACGGATGCCATCGCCCTGATGACCGAGAAAAAGGTTGGTTGTATCCTTGTGGCTGAGGAGGGCGACTTGGTGGGTATCTGGACCGAAAGAGATCTGCTTAACAATGCCTTAAAGGACGGCTTTGAGCTCAAGACGGCCAAAATCCGGGATTACATGAAGACCAAGCTGATCTATGCTCGACACGATGACATTATCTACCATCTCATAGACAAATTCCTGGGCCTGCGTGTACGTCACCTGCTCATCAAGCGGGACGAAAAGTGCATTGGCATGCTCTCTGCCGGGGACGTGATGCGTGCTGCCCTTCAGCAGCGCACTGAAGAACTCGAACGCATGCGGGATCTTGTCAAGCTCGATTACTATGACGAATGGCGGTGGAAGAGCAAACGGAAGAAATAGCCATGCTGACAACCTATCTAACCGCCTTTATAGGCATGATTGTGGTGGTCCTCCTGAGCAGTACAGCCCTCCACTTTGCTCAATACAAAAAGCGGGGAGGATGCTGTTCTGACGGCATTGAATCCGCTGAAAGGGGAATCCACCCCTGCAAAACCTGTAAATGTAAAGAGGAGAATGAATAATATATTTTCCTCTTTATGACTTATTCCCCGCATAATATCACCAAATAAACCACACCAAACTATCCCTGCATCGCATTTACCCCATTTTATCATTGACTGGACCTATAACTCATCTTATTTTAGATGTATTAAACGGAGCGGTGACTCTCAAAAATGACGATCATTGTCATTCGATAACTGAAGTCGCCAATGGACAAAGTCAAGGATAGATGGGCAGAGGAGTGGAATCCAGCTCCACATGGCTGGCAACGAACTGCCCAAGGGAAGGTAAAATGCTGCCTAAAAGACTAACCAAAGTACTGTTAAGTCTGATGATCTTTGCAGGGCAAGCACAGGCACTAGAGCCTGTAGAATTTGAGCCCACTTTCACAAGCACAACGACGTACGATTTCCGGGCAGTTGGCACCATTGATGTCTGTGTGGATCTCGGCTATTTCATTGACGTGGACAGCACCAACGACATCGAGGTGTACCAAGATACCGTACATGGAAGCGATCCCTTCATGACCTACTATGGGTGCGGCCAAATTGACGTCTTCACCACATTTCCTGCGATCATCAAGGGAGCAGCCACTGCCACCTCCGTTGCCGGAGGCCACTGGTCAGTCACTCTGAACAGCCAAACAGACCTTGCGATTGCCAAGGGCACCACACCCGTGGTTATTTGCGTTCTGGGTACCGATGTACAAACTCAACTCCTTATCACCGCTCAGGCCCAGGACAATGTACCTGTGGCAGAGATCACCATTCAGGTTGCACCCCAATAAATACCATTCCAGGCGCCTTGTTGACGAATCCCGATCCACCTGTATACTTAGAATTGGTTTGACAAGCCAATTCGATACATAACCAAGGTGAACCAGGAGACTCTTGCATGAGCCTGACTATTCAGAAAGCCCAAAATCAATCGCCAGCCGTGGTCACACTAGTGCTCAGGGGAGAACTCAACAACCAGACAAGTGGCCAGTTGGACAATGCCATCAACAGCATGCTGGACACTCCGGCCAACACCCTGGTCTTGGATATGGACGGGATCGGCTTTATCAGCAGTACAGGGATTGGCGTCATCGTCAAGGCTCGCAATACCCTGAAGCAGAAAGGGTCGGACCTGACCATGGTCCATATTCAGCCCCAGGTCAAGCGTGTCTTTGACATCATGCAATTGACGCCCATTCTCAATGTCTGTGAAAACCAGGAAGAACTCGACGACTATCTGGTGAAAATTCAAACTCGAATCATCGAGGAAGGCACATCACTCACTTCCGAGTGAACCACGAGGGAAGTAAGATCATCCCGGGAAAGGTCTGAACTGCGAAAAGGAATCCATTCAAGAAGTTCAGGATTCAGCGCGTCAGACCTTGCGAAGCCCCTGACCTCAGCGTCTCTGGTACCGGATTTCACCACCCACAATGGTGTAGGCCACCTGCCCCTTGACTGTCCATCCCTGGTATGGGCAATTGCGGCTCTTGGACACAAACTCCTTGGTATCAATTTTGACCTGGGCATCCGGATCAAAGATTGTCACATCCGCCTGTTTGCCTGGCGATAGAGTGCCTTTGTCCACATCAATGATACGGGCAGGGTTCACAGTCATCAACTTCAACATGTCAGACCAACTCA
>JAIPFM010000195.1 GCA_021736645.1 Phycisphaerae bacterium
TGGGGCCAGCCCTTAAGAACTAAGTTCTCGGTGTTCCATGAGAGTCAATTGATGGTTCAATCGCTCCACCAGGCCTTGAAGCTGCTTATCTGATTTCATCCGTTCATGCAATCGCTTAATCTGCAATGATACGGCGACGCCGCTCTGGAGACCCAATACCTCCGCCACCGCGCGTTGTGTGCACCCTGCGTAACGACACAATGCATAAGCTACCACCGGGCGTAGCATTGAATTCATGCTGCGATGGGATAAGGCCTCAACAGGCACCTCCAAGACCGCCAATGCCGTTGACAAGACCTGGTCGATGGGCTGATAACTCCCCATCCTACAGAACGAGACATCCTCCTTTTTATCATGCTCCTGAACCCGTTCAAGATACATCGCTTGAGCCCGCTCCTGACGCTCATCTGAACCTATACAAAACCGGGACTGACGCTTGGTTTCTATAAAAGCAGCATCCATGTCGCGAATACCGGCTTCGACAAATCTCCGGTAAGTCGCTGGTTGTTTCTTCTTGGGACGGCCCATCATTGTCAAGATCGGAGCGTATTCAACAAAGTCCAGATGCGGGCTATGGCCAATATAGCTGCGGTAACTACTCCAAGGGTAACTTCGGAGTATTTGTACACGTTCTCGGTCGGTTTTCTGGGCATGCGCCTTCACGAAGACAGGATTCAGATGCACGTAACGGCTCAGTTTTAGTATGTACTCATCCTCATCGACCAACGTCGAACCGAAACGGCCTTGTAGCAGATGACCACTACGACGCTGCTTACGATTGAAATAAACCGTGTACGCGGTTTGCAGACGATGCATGAAACGGCTCAAATTATCCTGTGGGGTCTCCAGGACCAGATGGACGTGATTTTGCATCTGGGCGAAAAGGTATAAACGAATATCGTAAAGCCGAACACTCTCTGCGAGTTTGTCCTGAAAACGCTCGCGATCCCCATTGACCAGGAAGATTGTCCGCCGATCATTTCCACGTATCGTTACATGGTGAACTGCGCCTTGATAGGTTATCCGTAGCGGCCGTGCCATGGGCTTAACCTAACCGTGAACAATCAGGTTGTCAAGAAGGAACTTAGTTCTTAAGGGCTGACCCCACTCTTTCCCCCACTCTTTCCCCACTCTTTCCTTTTGCACAAATCCTGTCAAGATGAAAGATGTTCTAGATCATCGAGGTCTTTGTGGCGACCAGAGGCCTTCTTGTTTTTCTTGAGATCATCCAGAGAAATGATTGGGACCTTGACACCCTCCAATTCAACAATTTGTCTTCTCGGAAAACAGTCTTCAAAGAGAATGCCATCGATAGAGGTAAGGACCTCTATTCGCATGGGTGGCAATCCCATACGAATGACTTTATCAACCATTTGAAACGTATCTGCGTCAAGCTCAGGACTTCTCATCCCAAATTGGTGAAACGCGGCCAGGATATTTTTCGCATTATCCGGCGCCACGGCAATCCATATGTCCATATCCGCTGTAGCTCTTGGATAACCATAATAGCCAACAGCATAGCCTCCGACCAGGAGGTACTTAACTTCCTGGTCGTTGAGTAATTTCAAGAACTCTTTGAAGTCTTGCGGAAGCTCTGGTACTGCCATACGCATGTTTCCTATGGGTTTGAATCGCCTTCATGCGATCGACAGGAGGCATCGAACGCCAATAGGCATCGTCATTTGCCTGGTGAATGTTGCATACCGTAACGACCTGTCTGTCCAGTTTGGTGTCCATGTGTAAACTATACCATGTGAACCTTGTTTTGACTAGACTTTTGTTTATGATCGTCCCTGAGCCCACTTGGACATTGGACCTTCCTTGTTGGATATTGGATATTCAGTCTTTTGACCGAGAGCGCAAACGTCGGCCGAATTGAACTAGAGCCAGGCGCTACGCTGAGGTGTGAAATGAGAACTGTGAGGGGTGATGAAAAAGCTTTCAGCCCTCAGCTATCAGCCATAACATCGGTCTGACAGTCGGGCAGTTAGCCAGGGCAGTTTCACCAAGCCCATTTAGAGATTCGGCCGCCGGCGGCCGAATTGACCTGGACTCAGGGGCAGACGAGGTGGTCCACAGTGTGACAGTCTGACCGTTTGACAGTAACGCCCAAACTGAAAGGGCATGTTCGATTTCAAGAAGTCATCCAAGTCCAAGGAAGGCTCGGTGTAAGAAGCTGGCTTCTGGAGAAGAGCCTAACGCAGGACGCTCCGCTCTAAGCGGAGGCACGCGTAGCGTGCAATGACGGCGATGCCACGCACAAGACAGAGAAACGCATCGGCATCGGCCACCCTGGGCCCGCCTAGGGACGGCTATCACCGCATCTTCGACCTTCCAGTTCTTCCTGTGCAAAGAGTTGTTGGTTGCTGGTTTCTAGTTGTTAGTTCTTTGCGTTCCTAGCGTCTTTGCGAGAGACCTTTTTTATCTTCATGCCCTTCAAGCTCTCTTCATGTCAAAAGAACTGTTTTGAGTTTTGTTTCTCAACTGATTTTATCTGCGTGAATCAGCGTTTATCAGCGGCTGGAAAGCAGTTATCAGTTCTTGATTCTTGGTTCCTGGTTGTTAGGGCCAGAGAATAAGCCTGGGTACCCCCCTCAAGAAAAATGGACATCTCAAATGGATGGTGTTGCACTGTAAATAAGCGGGGAAAGGGAATCAAAACTTCAAGACAGGTTCCAGGTCCGGATCAATGGCCCGCAATAATTGAGAGAACTTATCCAGGGTCAACCCCACGCGTCCGGATTCGTAACGGCTGTAGGCCGTAGGCGATTTGGAACCCAGGTTTCGAGCCACGTCTCTGACGGACAGACAATGCTCTGCCCGCTGCTGCTTCAACGCAAAGGCCATCAGGGTCCGGTCATCACTTGAGGCAATGCAGATCGTCCCTTTTTCGTTTCCCGGGGAGACCTCAATAGAAAAACCCGGCTCATCCACCAGGCATTCAATCGCGTCTTTGATCATGGCGTAGGCCTTTTTTTTGGTTTGGCCCTGCGTATACGTCAACAACATGGGCACTTCAGCAGCCCACCATTTGCCTGATTTTACGATTCTGCCTTCGATTTTCATGAGTTCCGTACTCCAGGATGGCCCTTGGCAAGTTTTAAAATGGCTCTGGCGGTCAGTTCATTGATCTCCCTGTGCCTTGGGATGGTGGTTTTGATATGACCGTTGGTCCATTTTTCATGAGAGGACCCTTCGTCGTATTTCCACCAGCCAAGCTGCGTCATTTGTTTTATCAACGCAAGCTTTTTCATGGGCTTATTGTACACAGATATATGTACAATTCAAGCAAAATCATTTGAGGTCCATGGAAATCTCCTGTTTATCCAGGGCTGTTGGTTGTTAGTTCTTGGTTTTTGGTTCTTTGTTATTCATGAAGATTAGTGAGATTCGTGGATAAAGTAGGTTTCAGTTATTAGTTGTTGGTTAGGGCAATCCTCCGACCCCGGCGTCAGCCTTTTCGCGTGTTCAGCGTGTTTCGTGGTGAAAATAGTTTTAGGTTTTTAGTGTTGAGTTTTAGGTTATTTGAACCGCTTTGCGGGGCTTCCTCATCAGCGAGCGGGCCGCTCGCTCTACGTTCGCCTCACATACGTTCGCCTCACATACGTTCGGGGTGACAAGTCGTTCTGGACGAGGGTTCATATGCTGGCGTCAGCCTATCTCTGTGAGCCCTGTGCCTCTGTGTGAGGCCTGTTTTTTTTATTGGTGATTGAAAGAAAGGACTAAAACTTGAAGCTTGAAAACAACGGAGGATTGCCGCACTTCGTTCGCAATGACAACCAGTTTCATGGGCAAAGCCATCCGAGCTTCTTATCTTCTTATCTTCTTACTTTCTGATTTGTCCGTTATGTAAACGCGTCTCCAGCACCGGATCCGTCAAAATCAAGATTGATCGGGTATTTCCCGTACGCCTTGATGGTGTTGATCATGGCCAGGTAGTTGGCCGGATTGACGGATGAATGGATGCTGTTGCTTGAAGAGATGATCAGGCCGCCTCCGTGGGCTGCTGCCTTGATCACGTCGAGTGTTTCGTTGACCACGTCTGAAACGGTGCCGCTCACCAGCGTGGTGGCGCAGTTGACATTGCCTTTCAGGGCAATCTGGTCGCTGTAGTCTCGCTTCATTCGGCCGATATCCATGTGGCCCAGCGGGTCTATGGGGTCAAGGCAATCGATGCCTGCGTCGAGTATCATATCCAGCAGGGGCATGACATTGCCGTCCGTATGTTTGATGATGGGAAGACCCTGGGCACGGAATCCCGCAAACACACGCTTCAGTCCCGGATACATCAGGTCTCTGAACGTATCCGGTGACATGAACGGCGCGTCACTGGCCGAGTAATCGTCACCTGTAAACACGAAGTCGGCCCCGTGACGTGCCGCCTCTTTGGCCAGTTCGATATTGAGATCCACCGACATCTCGACCAGATCCCTGACGAGTTCCGGTTCCAGGCAAAAGGCCATCATCAACTCCTGAAATCCCATCAGGTTTCGCGGTATGGACATGACGTCATTGAGATGGACCCCGATGGCGTACTGACCTTTGTACCGTGCCACCAGGCGTTTGAGACTGTCCCACCGGTGCGGCGCGTGGGGGTCGGGTGGCTGGTACCCCTTGAAATCCTCCGGTGTCTTGATCACAGGCTCCACCACGGTGGAATGCTGCTCCTCTCCCTTTTCCACGACAATGCCCCACTCATTTTTGAATCGGTGGGGCGCGACCTGCTCAGACTTGAAATCGGGCGATGTGAGCATGGCATCCAGACCCATACGCACGGTAAATTCCTCGGTGGAACATCCCGGACAAATGGCCTGTCTCACCTTGGTGTCAATGATCCATTCAAAGTGGGGGATACGATCAGGTTCTTCTCTGCGAAGCACTGCCATTACGCGTTCTGCTGACGTCATCTCTGCCATGATTCTACTTTCCGTTCTTTGCCTCAGTCAGGGCCAGTTCAATTTCGTGTTTGCGTCTTGGTTCGTCCCAGCCCAGGAGGGGGGCCATGATCCCGGAGAGTTCTTCAAGCACGTCCGGCGTGGCTTGCCCCAGGAATGTAATGACACTGCGGCGGCGCACCAAATCGCAGAGATGGAGGATGCATTCCGTGCGTGCGATGTGTGTCACTTCACCGACACTGTAGTCAGGCAGCGTTTGAAGCGGTGTTCGCCACGACTCGTCCTGATGCGCCGCAAGGGTTTCGGCTTCTGTGCCATAGCGATGAAAGAGGTGGGTCACATAGGCCTTGTCCGCATGGCTGGCCCGGGCCACTCTTTCGATCCACTGCGTCTGGCCGGCTTCGTCAACCGGATAGTTGCCTGCGCCAAGATAGTGCCGATCCTGGGTGGATACCACGCGTGACCTTGAAAGCTGATCCAATATCTTGTCTGCTGTCTGTTCGGCGAATGCCCTGAAGGTGGTGAGCTTCCCGCCGATCATGCTGTAGATTCGAAAGTTTCGGTCCGGGTCGGGCTCCGTGATTTCAATGTGGTGCGCTCTGGAGGCCCTGCTGGTATATTCAAAGCCGGAAGCAGCCAAAGGCCGGACGCCGCAGAACTTGAACACGATATCTTCTTTGGAGATGGCCAGGTCAGGGAATACGCCCTTGAGTGTGCTGATCATGTAGGTCACTTCATCGTCATCGCATTCGGCACGGTCCGGGTTGTCGATCTTGATGTCCGTAGACCCCATCACGACCCTGTCCAGGAAGCGAAAGGTGATGCAGACGCGTCCGTCCTGATGTTCGTAATACACCATTCTGTCACCCAGTGCCTGGTAAAGTGCGAGGTTGTCGATCACGAGGTGCGATCCCTTGGTGCCCCCCATGAAATGCGACGTGAGGCCGAGCGCCTTGTTTGTAAAGTCGATCCATGCCCCGGTGGCATTCACGACGATCTTCGGCTGCAGTGTGGTGTCCTCTCCGGAGATCTGGTCGATCAGCGTGACTGTGCCGCTATCCTGCTTCGTGACGGTGACATAGTTGATGGCTGTGCAGTCCGGGTTTTCCGCACAGGCTTCCTGGATCATGTCCACACAGAGGCGTTCGGCCTGGCTGATCCACGCATCCCAGTAGGTGGCTGTGCAGGTGATGTTGCGTCTCAGGCCCGGGATTTCCAGGAGTGATTTCGTTTTCGAGGTAAAAAAGTGCTTGGGTGTCACTCGGTGTTTTCCCGTGATGATGTCGTAAAACATGAGCCCCATCTTGACGATCAGGGCGCCGCGTCCACCCACAGACACGGGCAGCCCCAAAAACACCATGGGTGATTTTATCAGGCCAGCAAACCAGGAGCTGATCGGGATGCTCGTTTTCAGCGGTTTGACGTAATGAGGGGCATCTCTGAGCAGCCGGTTGCGTTCGGTCACAGACTCGCGAACGAGTTTGAATTCCGCATTTTCAAGGTAGCGCAGGCCGCCGTGGATCATCCTGGATGACTTGGAGCTTGCCCCTGCCGTGAAATCGTCCTTGTCCACCAGGATGCAGTTGACGCCCTGCAAAGCCAGGTCTCGCATCAGACCGGTCCCGTTTACACCGCCCCCGAGAATCAGGACCTCACAGTTCTTTCTGTGCTTGATGTCTTTCCAAATGTCTGAACGCAGTTTCATTCAATCCTTCCCGCAGCCTGTTTGCGTGATCGACCCAGTTCGTCCGCTTTGAGCATGGCGTTCACCACATCGTCCGAGGTGACCTTGAACGGGTGGTTTTCACACAGAGACCCCGGGCCGCCGCAAATGTCGCCGATGACCTTGAGGCGGTCGCGCGTCACGCCTTCGAGACCCAGATCGGCAAACGTCACGGGCAGGCCGATGGCGATTTCAAAGTCCACGATCTTGATTCTCTCTTCCGGGTCAAAGGTCTTGTCCAGACACAACTGAGTGATCACGCCGAAGCCCACCTCGTGACCGTGCATCAGGCCGTGACATTCGGGGAATGACGGCAGGCAGTTGGCGACCATGTGTGCTGTGGCCACGCCGCCGCTTTCAAAGCCGAGCCCCGACATCAGGACATTGGCTTCCACCACCTGCTCCACGGCATCTGTCACCTTATGGGCTTGAACGGCCTTCATGGCGT
Organism: Phycisphaerae bacterium; assembly: GCA_021736645.1. GTDB lineage: Bacteria > Planctomycetota > Phycisphaerae > Sedimentisphaerales > Anaerobacaceae > JAIPFM01. The sequence goes on from JAIPFM010000195.1 coordinate 7,067, forward strand.
CGATACCATGGTCCATGAGGACTTGATAGCAGAGCTTGGCCACGGCCATGGCCACGAGGGTGGACGTGCCGCCGGCCAGGTTGGGCGCTGTGACCTGGGAGCAGGCATCCGCTTCGACCCAGGTGCCGAGTGCATCGCCCATGCCTGCCACAAAGGCGGCCACCGGGCCATTGGCAATCACCTGAGTATCCACCAGCACGAGGTCGGGATTGACGCCCCAGCTTTCAAAGCCCGTGCAGTTGCCGTCCTCATCGTACCAGACTGTATAGGAACTGGTGGGGGAGTCGTTGGAGGCAATCGTCGGGATGGTGACCACCTTGGTCCCGGCTGCAGCGGCTGCGGCCTTCACTGTATCGAGTGTCTTTCCGCCGCCCACAGCCACGGCGATGTCTGCGCCCTGGTCTGTTAGAATTTTTGCAATGCGTGCGGCCTCAGCTTTGGTAGAGTCCCCGGCAAAGTCCATATCCACAACCTCCAGATTGGCCTGCTTCAGGCTTGCCAGAAGTGTTTCACCGACAATGCTTTTTACCTTGGCATCCCACAGGATCGCAGGTTTTTTGCCCAGTGCACTGATCAGGCTGCCTGCGTCTTGCAGAGTGTTGATTCCCTGGACATATTTTCTCGGTGCAATCAAAACTTTATTCATAACCACGGCCTTTCCTTTTTTGCATGTACCCATACAGCGTATTAAATGAAACTCATCCCCCTCACATTCCATTTTGTATGCAGATTAGCCGAACATTCAGACCGTGTAAATACCCAGGATGAATAAAAACCAAGGGATGTATTGGCCGGTCCTGGCCCGGATCCGGCCGAGGAGGCTGGACGGATGGCCGTGAATGCGATATATATAGGATTGATCGGTCAGGCAAAAAAGCGGCCCAATGGTATTTCTGATGGGTGTGTGCCTGATGACTCTGGTCAAATGAACGTCGTAACACAACCTGCTTTCAGGCAATGAGGAATCGATCATGACTAAATGTAGAATCCCCGGACAAATGATGAGTCTCTTGTTTTTATCCAGTCTGCCATTCTTTGGCAGTCAGGCCGTTTTGGCATTACCTGTGCAGGAGACAGGCAAAAAACCGAACATCATCTTTATCCTCACGGATGATCAGCGCTGGGATGCCCTGGGGTATGCAGGCAATCCTATCATACAGACCCCGGAGATGGACAGGCTGGCAAGGCAGGGGACCTATTTCAGTCACGCCATGGTCTCGACCCCGATTTGTTCAGCCAGCCGAGCCAGTATCCTGACTGGCCTGTATGAACGCACCCACAGGTACACCTTTCAGACGGGACCTATACGCGGCACATACATGGAAGACTCGTATCCCAGACTCATCAAAACAGCGGGGTACTACACAGGCTTTTTTGGAAAGTTCGGTGTGAACTATGGCCAGGCGAGATCGCTCTTCGACGAGTTTGAGAGCTACGATCGCAACGGCAGTTATCCTGACCGCCGCGGGTACTACTACAAGAAACTCGATGGTGAGACAGTTCACCTGACGCGATACACCGGCCAGAAGGCACTGGATTTTATTGCGCAGGCACCCAGGGACAAACCGTTTTGTCTGTCACTCAGCTTTAGCGCGCCCCATGCCCATGACAATGCCAAGGACCAGTATTTCTGGCAGGAGACCACTGATCATCTGTATCAAGGCATGACCATGCCAGGGCCCGATCTGGCAGAAGATGCCTATTTTAATGAATTGCCTGCGCCGGTTCGCCAAGGCTTTAACCGAACGCGATGGCTCTGGCGGTATGATACACCGGAAAAATACCAGGACAGTGTCAAGGGATACTACCGCATGATCGGCGGCATTGACCTGGAGATTGGAAAAATCCGCAATCAACTGAAGAAACAAGGACTCGACAGGAATACCGTGATCATCCTGATGGGCGACAACGGCTACTTCCTGGGGGAACGCCAGTTGGCCGGCAAGTGGCTGATGTATGACAATTCCGTGCGTGTGCCCCTGATTGTCTACGATCCCAGAGGCCCGCAGCATCAGGATGTCACGGACATGGCCCTGAATATCGATGTGCCCTGCACGATACTCGATCTGGCCGGTGTGGCGCGTCCGGAGGCGTATCATGGCAAAAGCCTTTTGCCCCTGGTCTCCGGACAGCAGGCCTCTCTGTCACGCGACACTGCACTGATCGAACACCTCTGGGAATTCGAGAATATCCCGCCCAGTGAAGGGATTCGAACGGCCCGGTGGAAGTATTTCCGTTACGTGAATGACAAGTCCCAAGAGGCCCTGTACAACCTGGCCGCTGATCCTCGGGAAACCAGGAATCTGGCTCGGACCCCACAGTATCGTGACACCTTGATGGCCCTGCGTGCGCAGTGCGATGCATTGATCCAGCAGTATACCGGGTCTGACACGGGCGCGCCCAGCGGTATGATGGTGGAATTTATCCGCGAACCTGACCAGGCGGCCATAGCGGATGCATTGCCCGAATACAGTTGGATCGTGCCTGAGCAGGCCGTGACGCAGAAGGGCTACCAGATCCTGGTGTCCTCCAGCCTTGAAAAGAGCCAGCTGAATCTCGGCGATGTATGGGACAGTCAACCGGTTCGGTCCAGTCAGTCCGTCAATGTGTCGCACGGCGGTGATGCGCTGCAGCCCCATACGACCTATTATTGGAAGGTGCGTCTCTGGGATCAGGATAACCGTCTGTCCGACTATGCCGCAGTGCAGGCCTTTAAGACCGGCGGGTTTGATGGCACAGTGTCCACAAAGAACCGTTTTCAGATTGAGCGCATTGCACCGGCTGTTTTCAAAAAGACCGGACCTGGCAGCTACTTCGTGGATTTTGGCAAGGACGCCTTTGGCACACTGGAGCTGACCTACACAACCAATGTGCAGGAAACCCTGATCGTGCGTCTCGGTGAAAAACTCAAGGAGGGGAACATCGACCGAAACCCTGGCGGCACCATTCGGTATCAGCAAGTCAATTTGGATGTCTCGCCCCAGCAAAAGCACTATGTACTTCAACTGCCTGCAGACAAGCGCAACACCAATGCCGCGGCCGTGCCGTTGCCCGAGTCATTGGGTGTGGTCACGCCGTTTCGCTATGTGGAGATCGACCATGTAACACAGGCGCTCGGACCGGAGAGTGTCAAACAGAAGGCCTTGTTCCATTACTTCGAAGAGGACCAGAGTGAGTTCAGCAGTTCGGATGAGATCCTGAATCAGGTCTGGGACCTCTGTAAGTACAGCATGAAGGCCAC
>JAIPFM010000196.1 GCA_021736645.1 Phycisphaerae bacterium
GGTACGTGGGATCGCGTATGGCATCCAAAGGAGGGTGCACCCTATGAGTTTATGCACGGGTCTCAGGGGCTTGGCAGTACGCCCATGGACTACGCCCGTTTCCTTGCCCTGTGGCTGGACAGGGGCATGGCCGGCACAAAGAGGCTGCTCTCCGAAGACGCCGTCTCACGTGGTTTGACGCCCGTGTCTCTGGCCGATATGAACACGGGTTTCCGCGGGACAAAGGTGTACTATGGTCATCAGTGGATGTTGTATCTTAGCGAGAGGGAGTCCATTTCGCTGGACAGTTCGATCGCCTAATCCAATGGCTGGCGAAGTCGTTCTCCAGTATGACGCCATTGAGACACATCTGACAGTTGATGACCGGTTGTTTGACGCCACCCTGGCTGATCGATGAACTGAACATCGCCAAGAATCAATGGCCCGCGTATTCGTCCAGTGCCATTCTAAAGGCCTTGTTCTTTAACAAGGGTGACCAGGTGATGGTGTCGTCCGGGAGTTGGCCCATTTCGTAGTGGGGATCTGCGTACATCAATACCGGAATGGAGCGGAACACCCAGTCACCCACTGCAATCGCGTGGGTGACTTCCTGGGCGACTCGTGCGGCCGCGCCTTCATTGTCACAGCGGTAGATCGCAAAACGGTCTGCTTCGATGGTGGCGGCAATGGCGCTGATCGTACCGACTCGCTGCTGGCTGTGCGGCAGATAGGCGCACTCCACCACATCGTAACGCTTGCTCCGCAGATAATTGAGCAACCCCATGAAATGGCCCTTGGGCGATTTCTTGAGACTCAGGACCTCGGACCAGATCTGGAGATGGCCGTTCTTTTCGATGATCTTCGACCAGGGGGTCTCATTGTCCGGCAGATGTACGGTCTGCGTGGGTTCTGCAAATTGATGGGTGGGATCGGATTCCAGCACATAGCTGCCCAGACACAGGGCCCGTTTACGCCCGATTTTTGTGTCAAATGGGAAGCAGAACCACGCCGTCTGAAGATCGACGTAGTCCTTGGCCGCTTCAGGGCTGTGGAATTCGTACAGGTTCAACCGGTCCTCGCCGCTAAAGACACTGATACCGTGACGGGCCTCGTGCGGCAGGCACAGATTCAGGATCACATGGGAGAATCTCAGATCCGGATTCAGTGAGGCGATCCCAGTGAGGATGCGATCCACGGCCTCAACCTGGGGTGTTTTGGGGAAGTCCGGGTAGCGTGGCAGGGGCTTGGAAGACACGAACAGTTCGGTCTCCGGATGCGGATAGACCCACGCATGCCAGCGTACATACTGCCATCGCAGGGGCTGGAGTTGTTGCCCAGCAAGTTTGCCTGCCACAGCTTTACCTTCAATAGTCCAGACGCTGCCGGTTTCCTCATCGCGAAACTGCTGGTCTGTCATGACAAAGGTCAACACGCGCTCACCCACTTCACGGGAAAATGCCGACATGGTCACCTGCTCGGGACGCGGTCCGGCCATCACCACAATCGGGATGTCACCCAGATCTGCATTGAGCACATGGCCCTCACGTTTGATTTCCATCAAGGGGAAGGCGCAGATGCCCGCGTCCAGATTGAGGCCCAGGACCATTTCGTTTTCAGGGTACTGGTAATCCAGGTGACCGGTAATGGTCTTGGCCAGAGGCGGGTCCATGCCGGGTCTGGAAAAGTACTCTTCGCGTCCATGTCCGTGACGTGCATCCCGATGGTGCGGGTCGTCCGGAGGCAGCATCACATCCGTGTCAGGGTGCAGTGCCAGCCATTCGTCCCAGGTCATGTGATACGTGGGGATCTGCTCGAGAAACTGTCCGCTCTGCGGGCCGTCAATGGCCACACCCTCATAGTGGAGCCACAGGCTGTGCTGGTCCCCTTTGCCGCTTTTTCTGTTGACCATGGTCAGGGACGCATTGTACATACCCATGGCACTGAACTTGACCGGCTTGCCATCGATCTTCGAAACAAAGGCCGAGCCGGACTGGCAGCGTTCACAGGTGCTGAAGAGCACGGGATCGCCCCCCATTCGGTCATTGATCATGTGGTAGTTGTCCGTGATCCACAGGGGATACGCACGGAACTGACCTGCGTGTTCCACGCCTACCACATAGTCGTCGGTACGCATGTGCGTCGCGTCTTTAGGCGTGACAAACTGGGGTCTGTCCCAGCAGGCGATGAGCTTGCCGATATGAATGGGCATTTCAAAGTTGCTGGAAATACCGGGCTCAAAGGGGGCGAGCCGGGCTGCTGCAATGTCGGTGCATGGATAAGCTGTCTTTGACTGGGTCATGATTGGGTTCCTACTGAGTCGGTGAGTCTGACCCACCGTTTGGCCTTCATTTCATAACGGGGCAGGCTGTTGGCAGGGGCCAGCTCCACTGGGATTCTCAAAAACAGGGCACGCTGGAAGTGCTTTTCCAGATTGCGCCGGACTGTCTCGCCGCCCGAAGATTCAATGATCACTTTCATGGCGGCCAGGTCGTTCTTCGTAAAGATTTCGACTTTGTACTCGTCGATCTTGCCGGTACCACGGACAATCTCTTCAATGGCGCTGGGGAAGATGTTGATGCCGCGAATCACGGTCATGTCGTCCTTGCGTCCCAGGATACCTCCGAGCAGGGCCAGTTCGTGGGTGCCGCAGGCGCAGGGGCTGCGGCGTTCCGCACTCACAATGTCACCGGTTTGATAACGCAGCAGCGGAGAGCCGGGGCGTTTGAGTGTGGTCAAGATGAGCTCGTCATCAATCACCTCCGGATAATACGCGTCTTCCATTACGTGCAGAACGCCCGGCTGAACCGGGCATTCATAGGTCACAGGTCCGACCTCGGTCATGCCATGGTGATCGAACACGCGTGCGCCGTGCCAGTGTTCGGAGATGTGATCTCGTGTGGCTGGAATACTGCCGCCAGGTTCACCTGCCACCACGATATATTTGACGCTGGTGCGAGCCAGATCGATGCCTTCACGCTCTGCGACATGGGCCAGGCGAATGGCATAGGTGGGTGTGCAGCACAGGACCTCAGCCTGTGTGTCCATCAGCAGTCTGAGCCGATCTTCAGAAGAAAGCCCGCCTCCGGGAATGCACAGGTGTCCTGCCTTGGTGGCTGCTTCATAGGCCGTCCAGAAGCCCAGGAACGGCCCGAATGAAAACGCGAAGAAGACGCGCGTCGGGTGAGTGACACCGGCCGCATGAAACACGCGAATCCAGTTGTCCAGCATGGCGTCCCAGGTCTCTCGCGTATCCAGCCAGATCATGGGATGGCCTGTGCTGCCGCTGGTCCGACAGAATCTGACATAACGGTCCAGCGCATAGGTCAGGTTCGTGCCATAGGGCGGATGGTCGAGCTGATCCTGCGTCCACTGGATGCGCGTGGTCAGGGGCATGCGCTGACTGAAGTCCTCCAGGGTCATGGAGGACAGATCCAGACCTGTGGCCTTGAGCCTGTTCGCATAAAATTCATTGGCAGGCACCAGGGCCTGGCAGAGACTTCTCAGGGCCAGGGTTTGTGAGTGACGCAGCGTTTTATGATCGGACATGGACCGGGTCTCCTGAATGCGTGACAGTCTCCTTCGCAGGCGGGGGCCCGGGTTTGGGCTTATACAGGGTGACCAGGGCAGCACCGGCCACAGCCAGCACAATACCCACAAAGAACTGCGGACGAATGGCACTTACACCCCCTTGAGGCGGATGCAGTGACAGGGCCAGCACCGCATTGATAATCGGGGCCCCGGCAAACACGATCGTCATCACGGACGCCGGCGAACCCTTGGCACCGAATGCCAGGAGCACACAGAAGGCCCCGGCCGCACCCACCAGCCCGGCAATCAGCGACCAGGTGAGGCCCTTGATCGGAAAGGCCCAGTCGGATCCGCGCAGGATCAGGATGGCCAGCGGTGCCAGCACGGCCGTTAAAAAGTAGGCCAGTCCCACAAACAAAAAGGCCTTGTACCGTCCGTTCACAGGGTCCGCCATGCCGATCTGCCCTGAATGAAGGAACAGGCCATACAGGCCCCAGAAGAGCACAGTCATTAAAGTAAATACCAGCCATGAATTCGATTGAGCCATAAAACGTTCCTTATGAATAAGTCACTCTGGCCTTCAGCTCTCAGCTTTCAGCAGTCAGCCGTTAGGCCCGCTGCTTAGAAGCTGAAAGCTGATGGCTGAGAGCTGAGAGCTAATTTGTTTTCGCGCGTCCGTGCTTGATCGGGTCCGGCAGGTCGAGGAATTCAGCCAGGGCCTCGTTCAGGTCAGTGAAGTCCTGATCCAGATTTCCGATGAGGCAGTCCGTGACCTTGCCCTTGAGGTGCGGGTATTTCATAACGATCTGCTTGAAGCTGAAGTCCTTGGCGTAAAACGCATACACCAGGCGGCGCAGGATTTCAATACGCTCACACATGGTCTCGCCGTACGCCTGGAACTGTTTGCCTGACACGTCGCCTTTTTTCAGGGCCGCCACCACGGCATCCGCTGCCAGTTCTCCGCTGACCAGGGTCAGGTACATGCCGGTGGAAAACACCGGGTCCAGAAACGACAGGGCATCCCCCACCAGGACCAGGCCGTCTTTGGCGCAGTACTTTGACCGATAGGAGCGGTGTATACAGACATGGTAGTCACTGTCACGTTCGCCCTGGGCCAGGTGCTTCTTGATCCACACGTTCTTGTTGACTTCACGTTTGAAGATTGTGTGCAGGTCGTTTGTTTCATCAAAGAGGTACTCTTTGTCACCCACGAGACCCACACTGACGATGTTGTCACGCAGCGGGATATACCAGAACCAATTCTTGTCTTCCAGGTAGGTAATGGTCGTGGCCCCTTCATCGATGCCGGGGTCCCGCTTGGCGCCGCGGTAGTAGGTCCAGATGGCACGCTTGACCAGATTGGGGTCCTCGATTCGCCACTTGTGATGTTTCATGGCCACACCCTTGCCGCCCGTGGCATCGAGAGTGACTTTCGCCTTGAACTCCCGTGTTTGACCATCCTGGTCCACACACACGGCACCGATCGTTTTGTCGCCGTCTTCAATCAGGGACCGGGCTGTCATGTTTTCAAACACAGTGACACCGTGTTCACGCGCATTGTCCAGCATCATCGCGTCATACACGTCCCGCGTGACCTGCCAGGTCTGGGCGCACTCGTGATCCAGGTGTTCCGAGAAGTAGAAGGGCTGAGACTGCCGGCCCGTGCGTCCCACAAACTGGACGCTGTGCTTTTTGGGAAAGTCCGAAGCCTTCATCTTGTCGATCATGCCGACCCGCTCCAGGGGAAAATAATTGTATGGGATCATGGACTCGCCAATCTGATACCTGGGAAAGGTCTGCTTTTCAATGAGGGCCACACTGTGGCCCGCATCTGCCAGGATCGTGGCAGCCACGCAACCGCCGGGTCCGGCACCCAATACAATGCAGTCAAAGTTCGTTTGTTTGTCAGTCATCAGGGTTGCTCCTGGAATGAGGTTTCATCAGCAGGAGGCAGGATTTCGCACACCTCAGCCAGGAGTGTCCCGTCCAGGGCCACAAGCCTATTACGGCGTCCAAACAGGGACGAGCCGTTCACTGATGAAAACACGTTGTTGAAAAATGGGGTGGGTTTGACCTTGAAAAAGCCGGACAGTTCGACTCTGTGGACACAGTGACACTTATTCAGTACCGTGCCCAGGGGCACGTGGCCCTCGCAGATCAGGTCCATGGCTTTTTTAGGTAGGGTGTTGAGAAAGATGCGGCTGGCCCCGTATTCCACGGGCTTTTTGTTGATGTCCAGACGCAGGATCACTTCGCGGCTGCACTCGTCTCGATCCGGTACCACATTGAGCCGTTCAATATGAATTGTACTTCCATAATAGGCCTCCAGTGTGGGGGTCATGTTGCGTTCATGTACGAGCAACCGCTTGTACGGCTCCGGCATGTGCCAGTCGAACAGGGGCGTGACCTCCGGCATGTCGCGCTGGTAGTATGCGTAGAACAGATTCAGCGGCCACATGAGTGACTCAGTCAGTTCGTTCAGGTTGCTTGGATACACCGGTGTCATAGGACCTGCTCCTGAATGGCACGGCGTGCATAGAGGAATTCGAACAGGTTGCCTTCGTGCGGCTGGTCCCAACTGACCTGGCCTGTGGGCATGGCACCGAGGTTGAGGCGTTTGATGTGTTCACATCGGAGCAGGGCCCTGCGAAATTGGGGATCCTGCGTGATGGCCGTGACCACGAGACTGGGACCGATCCAGTCGAGCATGTCCGACTGGGGCAGTTCCACGACCGAGGCAAAGGGGAACATATACTCGGTCTTTGCCAGCGAATGGGCAGGGCTGCATGCAATGAGCGTGGGGTGCAGATAGGTCTGACCATCGAGCGTCACATGGCGGGGCCCCTTGCGCCAGGCCGCTGTGACATCCTCGGCACCGGGCACGGCCAGGGCCTGTTCGAGCCTGGCATCGATGGCCTCCGGCATGGCCGCATTGGCAAAACCGGCCAGTTGAGCCTTGGGGTCATCCAGCGGCAATGGCAGAATCTGAGCGAGACGTTCCGCAATGGCCTCGGCCAGGGCCCGTCCATGTCGCGGCACCACAATGGTGGAGGCATTCACGCAGCTGCGTCCGCCGTTGCGTGCAATCGAGTCCACCAGCACGTCTGCATAGTCAGGCCACTGATCAATACAGTCTTCGCCGATCAGGACCTTGCTGTAGCCGGGTCCATGGACACTGATGCGCGGATCGCCTGTGTACTTTTCCACGGTTTTGGCATCCCCGAACATGATCACGCGCTGGCATTCAGACAGGATCACGCCGGCCCCGTCATGGCCGGCCGGGTAGAAGCCAAAGGCCTCTTCTGGGCACCCCGCAGCGATCAGGGCATTGATAATGCGCCAAGGCGTCCAGGGATCTTCACGTCCGGGCTTCAAGATGACTGGGATACGCAGGGCCACAGCGGGCAGCCAGAGCGAGTTCACGCCCGGTGAATTACTTGGAAGGACCAGGCCAAGATGTGTGGTATTGGCGTAGTAGCTGACCAACACATCGTTTTGCCGGCCCATGCCTGTTTCAATGGCGGATAGATCCAATCCACGGGTCAGACCCTTAAGGATCACGGGCATCTGCTGCATCACATCTGCAATCTTCTGCATGTTGGCACGAATCAACGCATGAGGCATGCCGCAGGTGGCAGACAGACTCTGCACATACTGCTCGGATGATTGGGTCACGCCCTCCGACACAGGCAGCTTGGCATCCAGAAAGAGACCTGCTGCTTCAGCGAATATGCCCAACAGGGTCTGGATCGGTATCTGCTGCAGACGGTCAAAACTGGCCTGCATCTGACGCAGGTCACGTCGAATGATACCCGGATTCACCAGTCCGACTGTGGCCAGGACCTCTTGACCGTCTGTGGTAGTGATCTCAGTCTGGTCCAGACTGGCGTAACTCTTGCCAAATCGAAACGCCGGTATGGCCGGAATGTCTTGTGTGATACTTTTCATAGGATGCTGTTTCTTAAAACTTAACACTGAACATCCCGCCAGGGATCCCTGGGGGACTTAAAACTGTTTTAATAGACCCCTTCCACGATCGTCTGCGTGCTGGCGCCAAAGGGTCTGACTTCCGCCACCCCGTCCCACGGGTAGCCCTCGATGGGCCTGCGTCGAATGGCTTCGTCACGTTCCAGGAAGCGGGGCATAAAGAATTCCCGGGTCAGGGTGGTCAGTTCTACACGGCCCCATTGATCGTAGTCCACGGTCTGGTCTGTCTGTTCCGGATTGACCACACGCAGCAGGGCCCACGGCTGGGGCGGGTAATAACATACCGAATAATTCTCCTCTGCAGTCAAGGGCTTGCTGTGGGCCAGGCCCATGAGTGTATTGCCGTACACGGGCTTGAGTGTACATCGCCCCTCCAGGACCTCTTCCACGAGAAACCGCACAGTCTGGGGGCTCATCTCAGTACCGCCGCAGAACACGCCCTTGATGCCGGCCTCGGGAATCGAGATCTTCTCGCTCAGCGCCTCAAGGAGTTTGGGTGTGGTAAAGAGCGCGGCAATGCGGCGGTGCTTTAAAATGATGGTGGCCTGGTCAATGACATGCTCCATGTATGCCTTGGCCTGGTCATATTCGCCGTTGGTGATCAGCTTTTTTACCCATCGAGGATCCAGGTCAATGAAGTAGCAACTGCCGCCCCGGTAATTGGCCAGGTGCTCGATGGCCAGGCGCAGACGTCTCGGCCCGGTCGGGCCCATCATGAGCCAGTTCTGACCCCGCGGGAATTCAGTGTCTTTTAACGTGTCCCCAAAGGACTCATAGTCACGTTTGTAATCGTCCCACCCGATACGCTGCTTGGGCATACCTGTGGTGCCGCCGGTTTCAAAGATGTTGTAGGGACGCCCCTTAAAGGACTTGGGCACCCAGTGGTCCGGCTCCACAAATCGGAGCCAGTCGTCCTCGAAGTGGGGGAAATGCTTGAGATCCTCGGCCGTGCGAACCGTCTTTCGAACATCCCAGTCCTGCTGCCTTGCCCAGTCCAACCAGAAGTCGCAGCCGGTTTCGGGACTGAAGTGCCAGTCAATGATTTCAGCCACATGCTGGTCTAGTCTTTTGCATTCTGTCGTCATTATATGATCCTGTTGGTTTCTGTTTGATAATTCTCGCAAAGGCGCAAAGAACGCAAAGGTTAAACAACTTGTTTTAATGCTGTCTTTGCGTTCTTGGCGCCTCTGCGAGAGGTATTGTTTAGTCATTCTTCAATGCATAGAGCTTCGATTTGGTGGCCACGTACAGCACGCCATTGGCAGCCACGGGTGTGGCGTACAGGGGTTCGGCCATATCCACGATGTTGACGATCTTCTTGGTCTTGCCATGGGCAAAGATCGTGACCTTGCCGTTTTCATCGCCAATGTAAATCTTGCCATCGACCCACATGGGTGAGCCCCACATAGCGGATTTCAAGTCATGCGTCCAGTGGGCCTTGCCTGTGGCAGCGTCCAGGGCATAGAACATGCCGGCCAGATCCGCGGTGTACAGGATGCCGTCCTTGACCGCGGCCGTACTCATGGTGCGTCCGAAGTCATCATTGCCCCTGTGCCAGACCTGATGTGTGGCAGTGACATCCCCGGTGCCGGTGGCGTCAATGCAGTACAGATGCCCAGCGCCTGTGCCGTGCTCCGGGTCCTGCCCCACACCGATATAGACCTTGCCGTCAACAAATACGGGCGTGGCAATCAGGTTGTTCTTGGTGCCGTAACCGCCCAGTTCCCATTCCGAATCCTTGGGATTGCAGTTGAAGTGCCAGATCATTTCACCGGTCAGCGCGTCCAGGGCGTAGACCCAGCCGTCGCCGCCCGGCAGGATAATCTGGGTCTTGCCGTTGACCACGCCGGCAGAGGGAGACGACCACTGGCCGTGCAGCACGCGGTCGTGCACGGTGTATTCCCATACCAGTTCGCCAGTGTCCTTGTTAAAGGCCACAAAGCTGGGCGCACTTTGGGATGGGATATGCAGATGCCCTTCGTCCACACCATTGCCCGTGACCATATAGACGAGGTCACCGAGGATCAGAGGAGACGACGTGGCGAGGTTGTGGGGAAACACGCCCAGTTCCTCGATCATGTCATAGGACCAGAGGATGTCCGCCTTGTCCGGGCCCTGGTACTGTTCGTCCTGGAGGCCGTCGTTCTTGCCGTCCTTGAATCCCTGGATGTCAATGCACACGGCCTCACAACGGTTGTTCAAGTACCAGGCGCGGTTGCCCTGAACTGCCACGGCCGAACAGATGCCCTGACGCGGCCAGTCATTCACGCGCCCTGCAGAGAGCTTGTCATGAACCGCCTGCCACAGGAATGTCCCGTCCGCCTCGTTGAAGCACAGGATATTGCCCTTGTCCTCAGTGATGGCCTTGTCATAGAGTCCGTCATTGTTGGTCCCTACAAGAATCTTGCCCTGAGCCACCACGGTGTTGCCGTAGGCCAGAGACCCCAGGGGTCTGACCCACGCAATGTTCGTGCCGGTCTTGACATCCCAGGTCGAGGGCAGGTTTGTCTCGCTGGGGTTGACCATGTTGCGTCCGAGACCGCCGCCCCAATGGGGCCAGTCTGCTGCCATTACGGGCGTCACAGCCATGACACTTAATAAGATGATTGTTTTATGCATGTGGATTCTCCTTTAATTGGAGTCGCTTCGCGGGCTTGTTTAATAGATCCCTCAGTTCTTCGGGATGACAAGTCATGGTGTGCCTTGGCACAGGATTCAACAACGACTCTGTCATTTCGAACGTCTGTGAGAAATCTGTTAAAACACAGCATCGCAACGCGTTTCCTTATTTACTTTTCATTCGCGGTAATCGCGACATTGTCAAACAAGACTTCGGTTCCTTTAGATTTTCCAGTGATGCCCACGGAGTAGGCATAGACGCCCGGGCTGCCTGCAGGATTGGGCACCGGATCTTCCATGATCAAGGTCCAGTCTGCCGGCTCTGTGTCCCCTCTGGGCCAGGCCTTGCCCTTGATGACACCTTTGCCATCCTGGATGTCCACACTGAGCTTGGTGGTGTACCAAGTGTCACCCTTCCAGGGGAAGTCAACTTCCCTGACGATCCTGGGCACGGGCGACCAGGACACCAGACGGAGCATACGTTTGCGCTCAGACGTGCCTGTGAGGATCAACAGGTAACGGCTGTTGATCAGACCTATGTCCGGGAGAAAACGATTGTTTTTGGACACGCCCAGAAGATCCGCCTGCACACTGTAGCCTGTGTCAATGGGCGGCATGATATAGCCCCTCAATCTGGCAAACGGCGGAGAGGGCTTGTCGGCAAGCTTGCGCAGGACCTTGTTGCCCTCGACCTCTTCCACGCGGGCCTTGACCGGTGACATCATCCACCCTGAAGGCGATTGGCCCACCGGGATGTTTTCAAAATCTTCCCTGTAAGGCAGCGGCGGAATCACACGCACGCGTGCTGAGGCCTCCAAGGCACCTGACACGACCTTGACCAGTCCGCCTTGAATGCGGTCACCTGCAGCCGTGAAACTTCCGTTGGGCAGGATCGTGCCTTTGAGTCCTGCCAGGGTGTAGGTGGCCGATTGCTTTCCAGTGGGGCGACCCATGGCATCAAAGCCCTGGACCCGGAAGGTGGCTGTCTGGCCGAGGGCCAGCATGGTTTCCGCAGGCTCGACCTGGATTCGGACTGTGTCACCTGCCTGCAGGGGCTCAACCGGTCCCAGGACCATGTCGGTTTTGGGGGCGCGGTGGGAGGCCGGCTTGACGCTGATGCAGTATGTGTGATTCAGCGTGGACAGGATGACCCGGCCGTCGGATACCGCAGCCGTGGCATAGACTTCGTCCGGGGCGCCGGACGCTTCTTTGAAATGTTTCTCGTCAAGCAGTTTGCAGGCCTGGCGATTGACTTCCAGAATGCGCCATCCGCCAGGGACATCGCCCACGTAGATCTTGCCGTCCGCAATCACGGGTGAGCCCTTGGCCTCATTGCCATAGTTGAAGGTCCACAAGACCTGCTGCGTATCGATGTCCACACAATGGAGATTGGCGGAGTCACTCGCGACATACAGCAGACCATCTTTTAACGCAGGGCTGCTGTAGTGGTCGGCCAGGCCATCGATATGCCAGAGTTCCTTGCCGGTTCGTGCATCGAGGCACACCAGACGTCCCGTGATATTATTGTCTAGATTGGCATTGCCGTGTACTGCGTAGACCCGTGCCTTGTCATAGACCACAGAACTCGTGATCGCACGTTCACTCAGCGGGACGCGCCAGAGGGTCTCGCCCGTGGTGGGGCGCAGCGCTGCAATACTGCCGTCTGCCAGGCCGGTGAACATGATGCGGGCTCCGTCCAGGGTGGCGATGACCGGTACGGAATAGGCCGTGTCATTGGGTGCGTCACCTGCCTCATTGATCCACAGGACTTCGCCTGTTCGCTTGTCCAGGCTAAAGAAACGGTGCGCTGCCTTGGCATGGGGGCCCCAGCCGCTGGTCAGGGAACTGAGGATGATCTGATCGCCTTCGATGATGGGGCTGTAGGTTCGTCCGCCGTAGCCGCTGATGCGCCCGAATTCTTCGGTCAGGGAACGTTCCCAGATGATGGTACCGTCCTTGTCAAAACAGTAGAACAGGCCCTGCACGCCGTGGGCATAGATATAGCCGGTCTTGGGATCAGCGGCCAGATTGGCCCAGCCCAGGCGATGGTACACCACGTCCGTGAGAAACACATTGAAGCGGTGTTCCCAGATGAGCTTGCCTGTATCCAAATCCAGGGCGACCACGCGCTCCTGGCGGGTCTCGTCTTCGCCCACGCGACTGAGCATGTACACACGGTCATTGAGAACCAGCGGTGCCGAACGACACCCAATGGCAGCGTCCCACAGCAGGTTCTTGCCCTCCGGCGACCAGGTGTCCGGCAGACCGGTTTCAGGCGACGTGCCATGCTGATCGGGCCCTCGCCAGTGCACCCAGTCCGCTGAGGCGGACCCGGCCAGGATCGCGAGGAGTGCCAGACTCAGTAAACCAGTGCGAGTAGTTCGTTCGCGAAAATTCATATAGTCATCCTTTCCTAAATCTACAGTCCGAGGTCCAGGCAAACGAGTTCCTTGGGACTTCGGACGAGCAATTTCTTATTCGATACCACAGGCGCGACCCAACTCTTGGCGCTGTCCAGTGGATTGATTCTGCCCAGTTCCGTGTAGGCCTCAGTCGACACCGCGACCTGTACCACACTGCCTGTATTGCCTTCTATCACAATGAGTGTGCCGTCTATGGCGATCAGGCCGCCGTGCTCGAAGCCCCTGGCCGTGCCCTTGCTTCGCCATTTTTCCTTGCCGGTCATGGCGTCCACGCACACAAGATAGCCCGGCGGCGTGGTCACATAAATGTGACCGTCTATCAAGGCACCGGAACTCCAGTGGGGCGTGATCTTCCTGTCTTTCCACACCTCGGTGACGGTGTTGCCGTCCAGTTTGAGTAGGGCGCACCCGCTGCGATAGCCGCTCGCGATCCATACGTGGTTGTCATCAATCTTCAGAGGGGAGCCCGCATTCACATCATATTGAGTCTTCCAGGGATGACGCCAGTTCAAAGCACCGTCCTTGGGATTCACGCTGATCAACGCTGTGCCTGTAAAGACCAGGAGCTGCGGTTTGCCCTGGAGTGTCAAGAGTGTGGGTGTGGCATATCCGGCAATCTCTGTGCCGCCCCCGGCCCAGACCGTTTCACCCGTGTGTTTGTTCAGGGCCACCACGTGGGCATTTTCGCCTGCGCCGAGTGTGATGACATGGTCTCCGTGGAGGAGCGATGAATGGGCGGCGCCCCAGGTTGGCGGCTTGCCTGTCATGGCATGGGTCCGCCATATCTTGGAACCGTCTGAGGTCTTCAGGCAATGTACCACGCCCGTTCGACTGACAACATACAGTTTGTCGTTTTCTACGGTCGGCGTGGATCTGGAAAATCCGTGGTCTTCGTCGCCTTTTTCTGCATATTCAAAACGCCAGAGTTCCTGCCCATCTGTGAGATTCAAGGCACGCACCACATCCTGCTCGCCCTCGTGATCGAGAATGTAGACCACCTCACCCACAACGGCCGGCCCGGAATAGCCTTCATCGCTCAAGGGTATGCGCCACACTTCTTTGGGTGGTGTGTCCAGCCAGTTCTTGTTGATGCCGGTCTCTGTGGACAGGCTATCTGCGCCCGGGCCCAGAAAACGCGGCCAGTCCGTGGCCCAGCAGCTGGCGTTCAACAGAAGAAATATGCATACGGTTAGTTTTCTAGTCATTGGAATTCGACCTCTCTGTTTCGGGAATGAGGTGAGTCTTCAGTTTGTTCGTGACATCCTCTGGGATGTCGATCGACGTCAAATGTCCGGTGGGGTCTATGGTGCAGCACACGCTCGTGGAATGGCCGCGTGCAATGGTGCTGCCGTCACGCACAATGTCCGCCTGATAAGCCACAGAGCGCTTGCCCACCTTTGTCACACCGATATGCACTTCAAAGACGTCCTGGAAACGCAGGGCCGACTTGAAGTCAAATCCGCAGGACACACGGGGCCAGCCCAATTGCCGTCCCCTGTCCTGGGTGGCTGCAGCCAGACCCAGAGACCGGAACAACTCGTGCTCAGCAGTCTCCATGTACCGGAAGTAGGCCGTATAATGCGCAATGCCCGCCATGTCCGTATCCATGAACTCAACCCGTCGTTGCATCACAAACCCATTTTTCATGGAGGAGCTTCCTTTCTGACAGGGTATTGATCACGAGCAGCGTGACGCCAGTAATCAAGGCTGCGGATTTAATGGACACATGACCGAGTGTCAGGCCCGGTGTCAGGATGACCACGCACGCACTGACAAACAGGGCTACCCGTGCCAGGCCATTCACACGCTGGGAAAACAGGCCGGTGGTGCTGACTGCGAAAAACAGTATACCGCTCAGGACGAACAGCAGACTGATCAGCGCTGGACCCACCACACTTTTGCCATTGATTGAAATCAGCAGGAGTGAAGGGTTCAACACAAAGGCATAGGGCAGGAGGAATCCCACCAGGGCAAAGCGGAAGGCCGCCATACTGGATCGCATGACATCGGCCTTGGCAATGGCAGCCGCTGTAAATGCGGCCAGGGCCACAGGCGGCGTGACCATGGACATCATACCAAAGTAGAATATGAAGAGATGAGCCGCCAGCGGTTCCAATCCGAGGTTTTTGAGTAAGGGCCCAATGAATGTGGCCATGAGCAGGTAACACACGGCCGAGGGCAGACCCATGCCAAGGATGATGGTAGATATCATCAGCAGAAACAGGGCAGCGAACAGATTGTTTTGAGCCAACGGCAAAATGGCCGAGGGCAATTTGGAGCCGATACCGGTCAATGTGACCACACCGAGAATGATGCCCACACACGAGGCCGCAGCAATCAGGGGTATGCCGGCTCTGGCTGTTCTGACCAGGGCATCCAGTATGTCGGACCCATGAAGCCGTGTGTCCTTGGCCCAGGGCGAGACCCCGAGAATGACGACCAGGCTTAATGTCACGGCCCGAAACGGCGTGTATCCCAGCAGTAGAAATACAATCAATCCCAAAATGGCCAGACAGAAAACCAGGCCCTGGGACACTGACAGTCGCGGAAGAGTTGAGGCGTCGACGTCAGACGAAGCGCCGATCTTTTTTGCGTGAAGATGCACGACCAGTAACAGGGCGAGATAATACAGGACTGCCGGTATAATCGCTGCCTTGATGATCTGCAGGTAGGTCACAGGCGGGGTAATGATCTCGAGCATCATGTACGCACCTGCCCCCATGATCGGGGGCATCAAGGCGCCACCAGAGCTGGCCGCAGCTTCCACACCGGCGGCAATGTGGGGTTTGAAGCCCGAGCTCTTCATCATGGGGATGGTAAAGGTCCCGGTTGTGGCTGTGTTGGCCACTGCACTACCGGAGAGGGACCCCATGAGGCCGCTGCTCAGCACGGCCACCTTGGCCGGACCACCGGGGCTGTTGCGAAACAGGCGACGGGACAGATCAATGATAAAGCCTGTGGCGCCGGTGGCTTCCAGGAAGGCGCCGAATATGACAAAGGGAAATACGTAGGTGAACATCACCTTCAAGGCAATGCCGAACACACCCTGGCTGTGTAGAAAGGTCTGGCTCATGATGCGGGACCAGGCATAGCCTCTGTGGGGAAACAGCCAGTCCGGCATGGCTGTTCCGAATCGTGCGTACAGCAGAAAAACCAGTGTGAGCAGGGGAAGCGTGAGACCAATGGTACGGCGCGTGGCCTCTAAAACAAGCACAAGACCCAGGCATCCCACAACATAGTCGTAGGGGACTTCCTGACCGGCCCGATCCCCCAGGGTCGAGCTGTTGAACCAAAGACTGGAAAAGGCGGGTTCCGTCTGGATCAGGACATAGCCAAAGGTCAGCAATGTGAGCGCTACAGGCAGCCAGTCAGACGCACGCAGGACTCGCCCAATGGACTTGCGATTGAGCAGATGGACGTGCAGAAACGCAAAGCTCAGTCCCAACAGCCCAAATAGAGCCAGACGCGATTGGGATTGAACCAGGGGGTAGTTGACCTCCACCAGCACAAAACCACACAGTGCAATGGCAATGCCCTTGAGAGCCCAGTTTCTGATGTTCTGTTCCTTAATCACTGGATCAATCCTTTTTCCAGATACCGATCTCTTTATAATATCGAATAGCCCCAGGATGGAAGGCCGTGCCTGTGTCACGGACTGCGTTGGTGGGATTGATGGCGCTGCCTGCCGGGTGTTTTTCCACGACTTCAGCGGCATGTTCATACAGGGTCTTGGTGAATTCATACACAGTGGCTTCAGGTACAGATGAACCGGTCACCAGGATCATGCTGCCCACATTGAGGCCATGGAATGTGGCTGTCTGGCCCTTGTACGTGTTGGCAGGAATGGTCTTTGGCTCAAAAAACGGATACTCTGAAATCAGGTGATCCTTGGCAGCCTCATCAAACTGTATAAACCGAATATCCTGCGATGCACAGGCCTGGGTGATGGAGGCTGTGGGTACGACCCCGCCCAGAAAGGCAGCGTCTGCAGAGCCGTCCGCGAGCAGGGCTACGGCTCCGGCTTGTGTGTCATTGAGTGGCTGGATATCCTCATAAGAAAGACCGTGTGCTTCAAGAATCGGTCCCACGAAGTATTCAAATCCTGCGCCTGCCGGGCCGATGACCACACGTCTACCCTTGAGGTCAGCCATGGTTTTGATACCGGAATTGGCAGGCGTGACAAACAAGGCAACGTTAGGAGCAAGCGTCATCACACTTTGAATAGGATACTGCTTATCCCACTTGCCCTGGCCGCGTACTGCAAAAAAGGTGATGGCTGCATTGGCCAACGCAAAATCGATCTCGGATTTGTCCAGACGATGAATGTTTTCCTGGGTACCCTTGGTGGCTTCTGCTGTGATCTGCCAGCCAGTATTCTCTGTGTGCGCCTGCACGACTTCGGCAATGGCACTGCCCACCACAAAGAATGCGCCGCCCGGAGGTGCGGTACCAAGACTGAGAAACTGCCGGCTGCCATTGGACTGCGAGCCCTGATCCGATTTTTTGCTGCACCCAGCCATGATTACGCCCATGGACAAGATTAATGCCCCTAAAACATTCAACCTGTTTTGCATGTTGTACTCCATGTCAAATTAACCTTGAATGCCCTGCGTCGAAAGCCATCGTGGCCTGATAAGCAGCCATCCTTCTCTCTTATAGAAAGATGAAATGATAAAAGTTCAATCTTCACAGGATTAGTAGGAATTAAATTTTGGAATATTTGTTTAGTGCAGAAAAAAAACGGGATTTGTGATTTGACTGGACAGTCTGTGGCGATGTAAGCAACTTTTTCTTAATTTTTCTGCAAACAGACTTGACCCAAAACCTGACACTGTTATAGTTGTATATAACAGTGTACCAGAACAACTGTCAGGAGACTGATCATTATGTTTGTACGCATCGAACCTTCGTCCTCAGTGCCGATTTACAGGCAGATCATTGACCAGATCCGGTACCAGGTGGCCACAGGTGTGCTGCAGCCTGGAGACAGGGTGCCGAGTGTGCGTGCCCTGGCCGGCCAACTGGCCGTAAATCAGAACACGATTCTCAAGGTGTTTAACGAGCTGCGCAACGAGAAGATCCTGCGCGTGGAGCGGGGCAGCGGCACGGTCGTGGCTCAGTCGGGACAATCCATGACCCTGGCGGAACGCAAAAAGACGGTGGCGACCCTGCTCCGTGAGGGTGCCATACAGGCCATTCAACTCGACATCCCCAAGGAGCAGGCCGTGGATCTGCTGCAAATGGAATATGAAATCATTCTATCAGAAAAGAAGCGGAGTCAACCATGATGAGTGAGAACGCCATTTCTATCAGGGACCTGTGTTTCTCATACGGTCGAAAACACGTGCTGGATCACGTCAGCTTGGAGGTCAGGCAGGGCAGTGTGTTTGGCTTTCTGGGGTGTAACGGGGCGGGCAAGACCACGACCATTCAGTTGCTTCTGGGCCTGCTCAAGGCTCGCTCAGGCCAGTGCCTGGTGGGGGGGCACAATCCACAGACCGATCCCATGACCGTGCGTCAGACCGTGGGCTACATGGCAGAAGACCAGACCATGTACGGCTGGATGCGTGTGGAACAGATCATTCGCTGGAGTTCAACCCTTTATCCGACCTGGGAAGCTGACTATGTGCAGGATCTGATAAAACAGTTTGACCTGCCTGTCAAGGCCAGGGTCAAGACCCTGTCCAAGGGCCAGAATACACGTCTGGCCCTGCTTTTGGCCCTGGCGCACAAACCGGCCATTGTGATCCTGGACGATCCAACCCTCGGGCTTGATCCCATTGCACGCAAGGCCTTTCTGCGTCACGTGATCACACTGCTCCAGGCCGAAGGCGTGACCGTATTCTTTTCCAGTCACCTCCTGTACGAAATCGAACCTGTGGCAGACACCATCGCCATCCTGGACAGAGGACGCATTGTCAAGACTGGACATACAGACCAGTTGCGCGAGAGTATCCGGCGTTTCATTGTCACGCCCAAGCCTGCGTCTGATCTTGGCAAGCTCGAGCACGTGCTGGACGTGACCCAACAGGACGGCCAGTGCCTGGTCACCTGTGAGGTGGTCACCGATCAGACACGCCTGGCCATCAGGGCCATGGCTGATAGGGAAATCCAGGAATGCGCACTCAATCTGGACGAGATTTTTGAAGCCTATGTCATTGGCAATCATGGCAGGGAGGTGGCGCCATGCTAAAAGCCCTGTTTTGGAAAGAATGGCATGAACAACGGTGGCGCATGGCCCTGGCCTGTGTGTGGCTTTTGGGTGTCACGGCCATTGGGCTCAAGACAAGACTGGTACCGGACGGTGTGGTGCTTGGCATGATCGCATTTTCCATGGGATTTGTGCTGCCCGTGTTTGCCGGTATGGGACTCTTTGCAGAGGAACGTCATGCAAAGACCCTGGTGTTCCTGCAGGTTCAGCCAGTATATCGTTGGCAGATACTCCTGACCAAGGTGGGCATGGGATTGCTGGTCTTTGTTGTGCCCTACGCTGTGACCTTTGGTCTTGTCCTGATCACCGTGGGGGCTCGTGAACTGCCTCTGGGTTTTCTGGTGATTGGCTTTATGGCTTTGGTCGGTTTCAGCGTGATCATGTACCTGTGGCAGATCCTGGCAGGGCTCGGTGCGAAACGCCCTGAGAGGTATGCGGCTCTGAGTGCTGCGGTGCTGGGCATGTGGATGATCCAGGGACTCCTGGTGGACGAGTTTGCCCGAGGCACGGCCTGGGAAACGTGGATCTGGACCGTCAATCCCTTTGCCCTGGCTGAGTTGCTGGACGCCTGGGAATATCGATCTGCCCGGGAAGTCTGGACCGTGACGGCAGTCCAGGGCGTGATCGCAGCCGGCCTTGTCTGGGCCGTGTGGTTTCGTTTTGAGAGATTGAGGGAGCGTGCATCATGACATCATTAAAGACCTATCTCTGGAAAGAGTGGATGCAGAACCAGGGGGCGGCCTTCAGTGCGTTGGCCGCGGTTTCAGCCGTTTCAGTGGTGTCGCTGCTGGTGGATGCGACGGATGCTGGCGAAGGCCTGCTGCTTTTGGGCGGCCCGATCCTGGCCGTGATCCTGGGTGTGCATGCCCTGGCCCTTGAACAGGGGGCTGTTGGGGGCTTCTGGCAGTCACGTCCCATCCACACGGTACCCTGGGTCGTGAGTAAGTACATCATGGGGCTTTTGATCCTGGCCATGGTCTGTGGCGCGGTGGTCTTGATCCAGGTGATCCTGGTTTATATGGCCGGGATGCCTCAACGGGTGTTGACGCAGATGATCCGTCTGATCTTCGCGTACGGTTGGATTGTGCTGGCCATGTACAGTACCGCGTTTGTGTTGGGGCAGTGGATTCGAGGTATCGTGCACGCCCTGATCCTGTCCATGGGGGCCGTGGCCATGATTCTGCTGGTGCCGGTGATTGTCCCATGGCTCAATACCTGGAGTCTGATCATGATGAGGCAGGTCAGGCCGAATGTCCTGCACACGCCGGGCTACGCAGTGTTTGTAGCAGGCATTGTCACATTCAATGCCGCTATGGTGTGTGTCTGCTATGGGCTCGCAAAGAGACGCATCCGGATCGACGTGGATCAACGGACCATTGCCTGGTCTACAGTGATCCTG
Organism: Phycisphaerae bacterium; assembly: GCA_021736645.1. Taxonomy (GTDB): domain Bacteria; phylum Planctomycetota; class Phycisphaerae; order Sedimentisphaerales; family Anaerobacaceae; genus JAIPFM01. The sequence goes on from JAIPFM010000196.1 coordinate 20,147, forward strand.
TTGCTGGTGCTGGGCACCGCAGCCCTGTTTCCCATTGGCCACAATCTGTCCCCGGAACAGATTGTGGCTCTGCCTGTCGCCCGGCAGGGCAATGTGGATGCCATGGCCATGCACGAAAATCGAGTGCTCGTCTTGTTGAATGACGGGCTGGATCGTGCCACGTCCAGAGGTCGAAGATTTGGCGTGATGGAGATGGAGGTCAATGCCGGTGAGGCCCCCGGCCGTGACCAGGGCGTATCCCTGGGCGAGCCCATCTGGTTCCTGGATACTCGAGATGAACCGTTTTATGTCAATATTTATGGCTTTCTGTGGTCAAAAAAGACACCTTCAGTGGCCTACTTCCTGATGAGCCAATACCAGAGAAAGGACGGCAAGCCAGTCAGTCAATCCTGCAGGTTGCTCACACTGAACCTTGAGAAGACAATGGATCCGGTGGTCCAGGATCAGAATTTGACCTCACTGTTGCCAGGCGAACGCCTGTTCCTGTCAGCCAGTCTGGATATGGAGCGCCTCTATATTTATCAGACTGTGAAAGAGGATCGATTGCTGATCTTTTCTCTAGAAGACCCTGAAAGGCCTGAGTTGGCCAGCGATGAAATCGTTTCCCCACTGGGATTTAGCGGTCCGAGACCTGGCAGAAACCATCTTACCGAATACCAGATAAGGACTATACCGAAGTCTCAACAGAACCTTCGCATCACACACGATCTCACGCGAAGGCAGAGTTGGCCCTGGGCCCCGATGCAAGACGACCACATTCTTGGTGTCACGGAGGATTGGATACTCACACTCTTTGAAGAGGATAGATTTGACACAGATCGTATTGTTCTGAAGTCGATAGCACAGCGACCCAGAAATGCCGTACAAAAGCTGCTCACATTGGGGTACACCGGTGTCATTGACAGCCTGGAAAACTGGGCCATCTGCGGAGACGGCCTGGGTGCGACTGTCTACCGAATCAGCGAAGGCAATGAGATTCGGCGTGTGGGACATTATGCCGCAGGCAAAGGGTTTCGTGCCATGGTCATCCTGCCGGACAAACGTGTGATCCTGGGCAATGACAAACTCCACATCCTGAGATTACCGAAAGATGACTGAGTGAGCCACGTCGCGATCCCTCCAGAGCCCATGGCTCAGAGTCCAGGGTCCACATTGACGGCCTGGGCAATGGCAGCCACGCTGCAAAGGCTCTCCCCCCGAAACGTGCGATGGAGACGCTGGGCCTGTGCGGCGAGACGGCGCGCGGTCTGATAGTGTCCCTGTCCCAGGGCCTGACGGGCCTGGCAGCGCAGATAAAAGGCACGCCCCATGGCCGTCATCAGCGGCGTGAGGTCTGCGCCGCAGTCAGGGCAGGTCGTCTTGCCTTGAAAGGGCGATTGACAGGCTGGACATCGACAAGTTGTTTCACTCATTTTTCAGGTCTCAACAGGATGTTATGAGGTCATTGGTGCATGGACCACGCACACCTCAGCAGGACGACAGAGGGTTCCATTCCAGGCATACCCCGCGCGCAGGACCTTGAGGACTGTGCCTTCGGCCAGTTCGCCGTGGGGGACTTGATCCACCACCTTCATGGTCGCGGTGTTCAAGGGCTGTCCCACGGCCTCGATGAGTTCCACATGCCACTGGGTCAAGGCATGATCGATCCCAGTGAGGGCCAGCTGGTTGGCCTTGATCAGGGCCTCAAGACCCGCATATCCGGGGGTAGTGTCCAGGGAGGGTGGGGTCTTGGATGACATCTGCCACCAGCGTTTCCTGGGCGCAGGTTCCTCTGCCGCCCGGGTCATGACGTCCAACTGGGCCTGAGCCTCTGTCAGACCTTCACGCAAACGATCCCGCATGCCCATCACTGCACCGAGAACTCCCTGCAAGACCTGCCGACGCGCCTCAATATAATGCCTTTGCTCCTGTTGTTTGCGATCCTCAGCCTGTGTCTTGCGATCCTCGGCCAGACTATCCAGCATGGCAGAGACCGTTGCAGCCAGGGTCTGCATGGCCGGCAGGTCCTGATGGAGTTGGTCCAGGGCCACGCCCTGAGACCTGGCGGTTTCTGTCAATCCGACCAGAGCTGCACACACGGACTGCAAGTCCTCATCGCCTGTGACCTCTGGTGAATCGGGCGCTTCTGCATCGAGTTGCGCCAGGATGTCCATGGCCAGGCCCTGAGGTACGGCCTCTGGATTGAGGGCCTCATCCAGCCAGACCTCAAAACGACGCTGCAGACGGTCGCGCAGTGTGGCACGCTGCGTCTCCAGTGATAGGGATCTGGCTTCCTGTGCCAGGGATAACGGCTGAACTGGTGTTGTCATGATGCCTGGTTCCTTTTCATGCATACTGAGGACCTCCTCACTGGTCCTGAACGCTGCGTTCAATGGGCGAGCCATCCAAATTCCAAAGCGCATCGCATTCTAAATCATGCAGGCCGCAAGGTCAAGGCAAAGCCCTAATTTAAGGCCCCCAGGCCCCGGGAATGGCGAATGCGTCGTACCATCAGGCGAAAGACTGTCTCTAATTGTGTCTGCACGTCAGCAGATTCTATGATGCCATAAGCGCGGGCAATGGCTTCACAGGTAGAGAGTTGAGTGGGATCCGAGGTGTTTCGTATGGTCCACTCACCTGGTGTACCTTCAGGGAGTCTGACGGTTTCAGCATGGGGGAGCCCAAGTGCGCGGTGTCTCATATGGGCGACCTGTCGCCATGTGCCGTCAGGCACAAGGAGAGACACGGGGCGAACCTCCTGGGCAAGAAAAGGGTTCCTGTAAATACTCAGTTTTCAGGTTGTATCCCAACACACTCCGAGAAAACGATAATTGACAATCCGGCTGTGTCCCTTATGATGTGTCATATCGCATAGTCTTAGGGAATTGAGCCCATGGTAGCAAAGAGACCTATTGTTTTGTGTGCAGTGATCAGTCTGTCGGGCGCATGGTGTGGGTCCCGGAAACCGGTGTATCGATTCCAATGGCACGTGGACGCCCCTTGTCCATGCGCCGCAAATGACCCCGCAAGCAAGGGATAGACAATGAAACATGAGCAGGGCAACAACTTCAAGCAGCATCCGGCCGGCGGCATCCGCAGGGCCATAACCCAAAACACGAAACCCCAACACTAGAACCCGGAGGATTTTATACCATGAAACGACGAGAATTCTTGACACGATCCACAGCCGTGGCAGCCGGAATTGTAGGATTTCCCATGATTGTCCCTTCACATGTCCTCGGTCAAAATGCGCCCAGCAACAAGATCAATATCGGCCAGATTGGCTGCGGACGTATTGCCCGGACGCATGACATGATCAGCACCCTGCCGTATGATGTGGCAAGGTTTATCGCCGTCAGCGATCTGGACAGCAACCGCATGAAGGACGGAAAAAAACTGGTTGAAGACTATTATGCCAGGAAGGGCGGCAATGGAGCGGGTGTCGGTGTCACCATGTATGGGGATTACAAGGATATGCTGCAGAATCCGGACATCGATGCCGTGATCATCAGTACCCCGGATCACTGGCACTCACAGCCCGCCATTGAAGCGGCCCTGGCAGGCAAGGACATCTACCTGCAGAAACCTACCTCGTTGACTGTCACTGAGGGGCGTCTGTTGAGCAATATCGTCCACAGGCAGGGCGTGATTCTTCAGGTGGGGACGCAGCAGCGGTCATCCAAGCAGTTCAGAATTGCCGCGGAACTGGTGCGCAACGGGCGCATCGGAAAGCTGCACACCGTCAAGGTCGGCCTGCCCGGCGACCCCCCGGGCGGTGATGCCACGCCCATGCCGGTGCCCGCAAACCTGAATTACGACATGTGGCTGGGCTCCACCCCCCAGGTTCCTTACACAGAAATGAGAGTCCATCCACAAAAGGGGTATGGCCGACCGGGCTGGCTCCGCTGCGAGCAGTTTGGCGCGGGCATGATCACCGGCTGGGGACAGCATCACTTTGATTCTGCAGCCTGGGGTATGGACACCGAATTCACAGGCCCCATTTCCGTGGAAGCCCAGGCCGAATTTCCCAAGTCCGGCCTGTGGGACGTACACGGCGACTTCAAGGTCAAGGCTGTGTATGAAAATGACTTGACCATGCATGTCAGCGGCGACTATCCCAACGGTATCCGGTATGAGGGCACGGACGGCTGGATCTTCGTGTCACGCGGCAACTATGTGGCCACGGCCAGTGACCCGGTCTCCCAGGCCAACAGTGCCAAGGCCCTGGATGCCAGCGATCCCAAGATCCTGAGCTCCACCATCGGACCCAATGAAATCCATCTGTACGTGAGTAATGAGCAGCACGGCAACTGGCTGGATTGTATTCAATCCCGCAAGCAACCCATCTCGCCCGTGGAGATTGGTCACCGCGCCTGCACCGTCTGCCTGATCAGTCACATTGCCATGAAACTACCAAGAAAACTCCGCTGGAATCCCAATACCGAACGGTTCATTGACGACGACCAGGCCAACAGTATGCTGTCCAGGCCTCAGCGTTATCCTTATGGCACCAATTATGCAAAGGGGTTGAACCTATGATGCTGCCTTGGCGATTTATCCTGTCGTGTGTTTTAATGGGGACGCTCTGTACCGGGTGTCGCAATCAGGAGGAGGCTTCTCCCATGTCTGACGAGCCAATCACGCTCATGACGCTGGACCCCGGGCACTTCCATGCAGGCCTGGTGCAAAAGTCGATGTATGAGGGCGTGTCACCGACTGTGTACGTGTATGCCCCTGTGGGGCCGGATGTCGAGGATCACCTGAAGCGCATCCAGGGCTTCAATGACCGTGACACTGATCCCACCCATTGGGCTGAAAAGGTCTACACAGGGCCCGACTATCTGGAAAAGATGCTCGCGGAGAAACCCGGGAATGTCGTGGTGGTTTCCGGCAACAATGCGAAAAAGACGGACTATATCATGGAGTCCGTGTTTCATGGACTCAATGTCCTGGCAGACAAGCCCATGGTTATTTTCCCGGACAAGTTTGCCATGCTGGTAGCCGCCTTTGACACGGCCCGGGAGAACAACGTGCTTCTGTATGACGTGATGACCGAGCGGTTCGAGATCACTTCACTCCTTCAAAAGGCCCTGTCGCAGATTCCGGAGGTGTTTGGACAAATGGAACCGGGCACCGCAGACAATCCCGGGATCACCAAGGAGAGTGTGCATCACTTCTCAAAACTGGTGGCAGGTCAGCCGCTCACACGTCCGGCCTGGTTTTTTGACCCTGACCAGCGAGGCGAAGCCTTGACGGACGTGTCCACGCACCTGGTGGACCTGATTCAATGGGCGTGTTTTCCAGGGCAGATCATTGATTATCAGACAGACATCAAGATGGTGTCTGCGCGTCGCTGGACCACGGATCTATCCCTGGCCCAGTTCAGCCATGTCACGGGCTTGGAAGCCTATCCCCCTGAGTTCCAGTCCGCCGTGGCCGATGGCCAACTCAAGGTGTTTTCCAATGGAGAGATGATCTACACGCTCAAGGGCATCACGGCAAAAGTGTCTGTGGCCTGGCACTATGAAGCGCCTGCAGGCACGGGCGATACCCATCATTCACTGATGCGAGGCACCAAAAGCGACCTGGTCATTCGTCAGGGTGGGCCCGGTCTGGAACAGCCCACACTGTTCATAGAGAGTCATGACGCAACCATGGAACCTGAGGTCAAAAAGGCGGTCCTGGAAACCCTACAGGCAGACTACCCCGGCATAGGACTGAAGCCCGCAGGGGACAGTCAATGGATGGTCACGATACCAGACAAATATCGCGTGGGTCATGAAGCGCATTTCGGTCAGGTCATGCAGAAGTACCTCGAGTTTTTACGGAACAAGTCCATGCCGGACTGGGAAGTACCCAACATGATCGCCAAATACTATACCACCACGCAGGCGCTCAAACTGGCCAAGCCAAATTAAGGGCACCCTAGAGTGCCATGTCTTCACAGTGGGTGAGCGTCGGGGTGGCCTCACCGTTCGGTGTGGTGATGGTGACGTGGTCGAATTGCCAGCCCCTGGCCTGGGTGATGCGTCCAGCACTGCGCGTCCCGAAGTGGCAGTCTTTGAAACGAAAATCTTCAATGACCGACTCCGGCATGCTTGAGGCGTTGATGGTCGTTCTATGGCATGCGACTGGGAAATCTGGGTGATTGATCTCGACTCAGGTCAATTGTGGTTAAATATTTCCCGGTACAGAGAAAGTGTACCCCAGTTGTGAGAATAGTGCCTAAAAGTCTGGTTTTCCCGGTTTCATCGCGCTGCAGACATTGACCCAAACCCTTAATTTCTGGTATGATACGTGCATCATGTTAACAGGGTATCAGCGTCATTTTCAGACTGTCAGCTTGTGGTTTTGTCTTGGTTTTGCTGGCGTATTATTTTTGAATCCAATGTCTACGGAGGGGACTGTCGAGGCTCTCCAGGGATTGGACAAGACTCCCCATGGGGAGTCGGATCGCTGTGATGTCTGCCACATGTCCGCAGAGGGAGAATCCTCGGCCCTGTTGTTCGATGGCGATGTCATGGCTTTGTGTCAATCCTGTCATGACGGGAAAAAGGCCTCTCAGGAGGTGCACCCAGTGGCTGTGCCTGTGACATCCATGGCAGCGCATTGGCCATCTGATTTTCCCCTGAAAGAAGGCCATATGACCTGCCTGACCTGCCATGATATGGCCAGGGCATGTCAGGGCGAGGCCGCGGCCCCCGCGTATTTGCGAGGCCAGGTGGGCCGGCATCGCGTGGAGTTTTGTGCGCGCTGCCATGACACAGAGCAGGCCAAACGTTTCAATGTGCATGATCAGAAGGAAGCTGACAGCTTCAAGACAGAGACCTGTTTATGGTGTCACGTGGGCCCATGGGATTCAGAGACGCCAGGGTATGAAAACCCCGTGTATCCATTGCGTCCCTATGGTTCAGGATTGTGTGAGAACTGTCATGCTGTGGCGTCCGACCATCCATCCGGTGGACCGCATATGAATGCCTTGCCGTCTGAAGAGATGATGTGGTATATGGCAGCCAATGAACTGCGAGAGAGAATGCGATTGCCATTCAAGGATCTGCTAAGCTTTGTCAAGGCGGCCAAGCGGTCGCCGCGTGCCTTGCCGTTGAACTCGCAATCACGCATTACATGTTATACCTGTCATAATCCGCACGAGACCGGTGTGATCCGGGCATCGAGTCCCCGTGCATTGGGTGCCGAGGGCAAGCAGGCCCGGAACTATCGACTTCGTGCTGCAAAAAAAGGCCAGATGTGTCAGGCCTGTCACAATAAATGAGGTGGTCTATGCATGACAAAAACATTCGAAGCAAGTGGATCGACACACCCTTGGGACTGGTCCTGGGTGTGCTGTGTCTGGTGATGGTCCTCTCGACTTGGGCGGCTGCAGTGGATTCAGACAACTGCCTGATGTGTCACCGCTTTCGCGGCCTGAGTCGGGTCGACAAGGAGGGCGACTCCAGGTTGTTCTATGTGGATGAAACCCTGTTTAACAAGGGGCCGCATGCACGTGTGAGCTGTAAAGGGTGTCATGTGGATATCAACAAAATTCCGCATGACAATGCCTTGCCAGTGGATTGCCTGCAGAGCTGTCACATTGAAGAGCCCACGCGTGAAATCATTTTCACGCATGCCAAGGTCCATGACACGCTCCAGGACAGCGTCCATGCCGTCACCACACCCGACGGTCAGCCAAAAGAGCATCCGGAAGATTTTCCTGAATGCAAGGATTGCCATGACAATCCTCTGTTTCGACCGGTCTCACTCTTCAAGACCGTTCGCGCGGGTGTCAATGAACGGGCCATTGGACGCTGCACCGTATGCCACTCTGACGATGGCTTTGCCAGATATTTTTATTCGCATGTGACTTCCCGCATGCACAAGTCACGTGATCCCCGTGAAGTGGTGGAAATGTGTTCCACGTGCCACGGAGACTCTGCGCTGGCCAAACGCCACGGCCTGCCGGATGTGGTATCCAGTTACCTGGAGACGTACCACGGCAAGGCTGTGCTGCTCGGGTCGTCCCAGGCGCCGGACTGCCTGGACTGCCACGCGAGTCACGGGAGTGTCCACGAAATGCATTCGGCCAAGGATACCCGTGCCTCCGTGAACGCCGAGAATCGGTCGGAGATCTGTGGGACGCCGGATTGTCACGGGGCTGCGGCGCCGGCTCTGGCCTCGTTTGATGTACATGCCACCCGAAATGCAGCGACCCATACCATGGAATTCGGCGTGGGCCTGTTCTTTGTGATCATGACATTGGGGCTGCTTCTGCCGATTCTGACGCTCAATTTCCTGGGCCTGATTCGTGAATTGCTGCCAAGCCATCAGGCGGAAGAGGAACTGGAGCAACTGACCGAACAGGCCAGACAGCGGGCTGCAAAGCTGGGCGGGCTCCAGCGTTTTACAGGCATGCAGAGATTTCAACACGCCTTTCTTGTGGTCACATTTGTGATACTCTGCCTGACAGGCCTGCCCATGAAATTCCCGAACACGGCGTGGGCCCCTGTGGTGTATTCCTGGTTTGGCGGGATTGAAATGGCGCCGATATTTCACCGTATTGCCGGTGTATCCATGCTGATCGGGTTTGCATTGCATGTGCTGGTCATTCTCCTGAGCGTGGCGTTCAAACTGGCCAAGAAAAATGAGCTGAGTCTGATGAATTGGATCAAGGCGGTGTTGACCCTGCCCATGATTCCCACGGCTCAGGATGGGAAAGACATCGTTCAACTGGCGAAATATGTATTCTTCCTCAGTCCGAAACGGCCGCATTACGGCAGGTTCTGCTGGAAGGAAAAACTGGAGTATCTTGGGCTCTTCTGGGGCATCGCACTCTTGGGCGTGACCGGGATCCTGCTGTGGGGCGAGAGCCTGTGGAGCCATGTGTTGCCAGGGTGGGTGCTCAATATCTGCATCCTGGCCCACACCTATGAATCCTTCCTGGCCATGGCCCATATTACCCTGGTGCATATTCCAGGTGTGCTCGGTCTACCGGGTATGAATCCGCTGTCGGGCATGATCCTGAATGGCAAGATATCTCCTGAAGCCCTGGCAGAGGAACATGGCGCAGAGATCATAGGCTGGCAAACAGCCAAGGAGGTGGTGTCATGAGTCACGGGAGTTCAGTGTGGAAAAAGAGTCAGTTGTTCGCGTGTGTGGTGTTCTGGATTGTGGTGCTTGGGGCGGCGTTCTGGTGGTTGACCCTGTACTTGATAGGCACACTGGGCGATACCTTTGCCGAGGCCACACCTGCGGCCAGTGCCATGACGTCCATTGACAGTGTGGTGGCGCTGACGGAAAAGAAGGTGGTCCGGTATCTGGGGGAATGGGAGCTTCAGGAACCCAAGCTGGCCGGTCACTTTCACCATGTGGGACAGTGGTATCAGGCAGATACGCAAAACTTCTGCATCAAGTGCCATGGGGCAGCCCCCCATTCAAGAAGCCCCCAGTTGCGCGCATTTCTCAACATGCATAACCTGTTTATATCGTGCCAGGTCTGCCATGCTCGAGAACAGGCGGATAGCCAGCCCACGCGTTTTGCCTGGCTGGACTTGAACACCAACCAACTGCGGGAAAATCCGGACATGGAACAGGGCGTGTGGGGTGAATACGGCGCAAAGATTGTACCGCTGATGGACGCGCAGGGCGATCCCAAGCCGCTGATCCTGGCCGAGGAAGCCAGCTTCACAACAGATTTTCGAAAGAGAATGGATGGTCTCACGGACAGCCAAAAAGCCAAGGGCAACAAGGTCATCCACAGACGCTGCATTGATGTTCCGGTTCGATGTTATGATTGCCACAACACGCAGGAGGCCTTTTTGCCCTACACGAATCTGGGCTACTCGGAAGACAGGGCCTCCTTCCTGGTCAGCGCAGAGGTCGCGGATCTTGTGGCCCGATACGAAACCTTCTACCTGCCGAATCTTCTCAACACCCAGGCACCGACTGGAGAAGACACCGGAGACGCCGCTGAATGAAAAGGAACCCCTCAGGTCTCAACAGATGTCACGGTGTGACTCTGACATGGCTCTTGTTGACATGTGTGGCACACCGGGCCACGGCTGTCATGCCCCAGGCCATTTCGGATCACTGGGCCAATGGGACCTGCGTGGTGCGCAGGACGGTTATCACAGGGTCCGCAGACTCACCCTTTAACATGCCCACAGATTGTGCGGTGGCCGCAGACGGGCGTCTGTATGTGCTCGATGGGGTGAACAATCGCGTGGTGGTCTGTGCGCCTGACGGCACGATCCAATTTCAATTTGGCAGCCAGGGCAGCGGCCTGGGTCAACTGCAGTTTCCCCTTGGCATCACTGTGTCACAGGCGGGCGAGGTCTATGTGGCCGATGCCGGCAACGGACGATTTCAGATATTTTCCAGTGCAGGACAAGCCCTCGAGGCCGTGCCCATTCCCAAGGCCACATCCGGTTCGCGCAGCGATCCGTCGGATCTGGTGGTGGATCAAAATCTGCATCGGCTCTATGTGGTGGACAATGACAACCACAAACTTCACCTGTACAACCTGCAGTCCAAGACCTTTGAAACGGTGTGGGGCAGTCAGGGGCAGGGACGTCGCCAGTTCCGGTATCCCTTCCTGATCGATATCTCCGACAAGGGGTATCTGTTTGTGGTGGAACCGATCAATACGCGCGTTCAGGTCCTGAATCCCCAGGGGAAGTTCGTGAATTTCGTGGGCCATTGGGGCGTGAAGGCGGGCCAACTCTTTCGGCCCAAGGGGGTCGCCGTGGTCGGGCATCGTGTGTATGTGACTGACAGCTATCTTGGGCGGATCCAGATGTTTGATGTCACGGGTGAGTTCCTGGGCGTCCTCTCCGACAGGGCAGGCGCGCCGATTGCGCTCACCACGCCGACAGGTATTGCTGCAGACATTCCCAACAAGCATCTCTATGTGGTGGAACTCAAGGCAAATCAGGTGTGCCGACTGGACGTGGAGTAAGTGACCATGCGGGGTAGAGCACCGATATCTGACATGCTGATGACGTGCCTTGCAGGGCTGATGATCGGTCTGCCCAGTACCCGGGCAGGGGAGGCACTGCAAAATTCCAGTCGCGAATGCGCCATATGTCACATTCGCTGGGTGGATGCCCTGGTGAGAACCGAGTCTCAGACCGAGCCCATGGAGAAGGTGCTGGAGAGACAGGCCGGCAGTGGGGACATGTGCCTGTCCTGCCACGATGGATCTGTGGCAGATTCACGATTCAAAATCTGGTCCACACGTCACCACACCACCGGCCAGGTGCCCTCCCCAAAAATCAAGATTCCGACAGATCGATTTCCCCTGGATGCGCAGGGCCGCATGACCTGCTCCACCTGTCACACGGCCCACGCCGTGTCTGAAAGCTCTGACATTCGCACGGTGGTCTTCCTGCGGCAGCCCAATGTGGATTCTTCACTGTGTCTGGCCTGTCACGGATCGCATGCACAGATCAATGATGTCATGCACCCTGTGGGCCACATGGAAGCCCCTGTACCCAAGGTGATTCTCGAGGCTGGCGGCAAGACCTCTGAAGACGGGCACAGTGTCATCTGCCAGACCTGCCACGAACCGCATGGTGCCAGGAACGACTGGATGCTGGTACTGCCGCCCTCCAAACTCTGCATTGCCTGCCACACGGACAAGGATCCGGACATGGCCTCTCAAAACGGCATGCCGTTTCATAAGATTGGAAAGTCCTATGCCGGGTTTGAACCGCCGGTGTCACTGCTGGATAAAGAAGCGACATTCGGCCCCGAGAATGAGCTGACCTGCCTGTCCTGCCACCGTCTGCATGACGCCTCCGGTGCCAAACCCCTGTTGATTCAAAAGAATGAAGACAGCGGCCTGTGCGTGGAGTGTCATACCCAGGAGAAGGCCATGTATGAGTCTCCGCATGACCTGCGCCGCAGCGCACCGGACATCAAGAATGCCAAGGGAGAAACACCCTCTGAATCAGGCCCCTGTGGCGTGTGTCACCGCATTCATGGCTGGGCCAGAGACGTGCACCAGGCAAGCAGCCCGCACAGCGCCGGCTGCCTGGAGTGCCATGAGACAGGCGGTCCTGGCTCACACAATCGTCCCTACATGGCCTCCCACCCGCTGGGCATCCCGTTGCCTGAGGGCCAGACCACGGCCTTGCCCCTGGACGAAACCACCGGCAGCATCGGGTGTTTGACCTGTCACAATCCGCATACACCGCTGCACGAGACAGAGGTCGTACCGGATGAACCGGCGCCGCGGTCCTTTTTGCGTTTGCCAGGATCTCAATTATGTGTCGAGTGTCACAGCAACAAGACAGACGCCCGGTTCAGTGCGCATGATCCTGTGGGTTTTACGCCAGAACTGCGCCAGAGTCTGTCGCTGAATGCCGCCATGGGATCCTGCCGCGTGTGCCACTCCACGCACAATGCCAAGGGACCTCACCTGTGGTCTCAGACACCGCGGGACTCTCAAACGGAAACCCTGTCCGGGCTGTGCCAGGCCTGTCATAGCCACCAGATCACAGAACCGGCAGAGACGAATCACCCTGATGTCACATCCAGATCGCTGACACAGAAGCTCGGCGATGCCATGGACTCGGATACCCACACAGGCTGTGGCGCGTGCCATGACCCTCATGCAGGACCGGAGCAGCCTGCCCTGTTGAGGCAAGGTCCGGAGGCCCTCTGTGTCACATGCCATGACCGGGAACGGGGTGTGACAGCCTCCGTGCATGATCCCAATGGAACGCCCTGGGCGAACTCTCTGGGATTTGACTCCCAATCCCTGTGTCTGGATTGCCATCCCGTGCATGTGCCAAAGACGCAAGGCCGCCTGTGGCAGGCACTGGGCGGACAGGCGGAAACGCAGCTCTGCTCTGTGTGTCACAGTCCTGGCAAGCCCGGATTGGCGGTGGAAACCCCGCACGTGGGTCAAGCCATTCCGTCAGATCCCAATGCGCCCCATGCTCGTCCCCTGATGGAGTCACACAGTCAAATCCGCTGCTCCACCTGCCACAACATTCATCAGGCCGGGCAGACCACCTGGCTGCTCAAGGCCCCGGTTCAGGATGGCACGCTGTGTCTGACCTGTCACCCGGAGATGAGTGGTGTGCTTGGAACCCATCACGATTTGAGGCAATCCGGTCCTGACGTGGAAAATATACGAAACGAGCGGCCCGAGGACTCCGGCCCCTGCGGTGTGTGTCACAAAATTCATGGAACCGCCTCTGCACCGGGTGTGTGGGCACGGACCGCCACCGTGACTTGGGATTATGGTCGTCACCTGTGCACGGACTGTCACAAGCCTGGACAGAATGCCGAGGCCCGTATCCCTGACCACACAGGCCATCCGGATCTGCCCCTGGTGAATCGAACCGGCCTGGATCAGGCATCATCCATGCCCACGTTCACGCCGCAGGGTGAATCCTCGCTCACAGGCAGCATTGCCTGCCAGACGTGCCATGATCCGCACCTGGCCCCATCCGGCAATCCCCGGGACCACAGGTTCCTGAGAACCGGCACGCAGCAGAAGCTTTGTGTGGCGTGTCACGACATGGAAGGATTATGGCGTTATCTCTATTACCACCAGGAAAAACGCAAACCATAGGCTTTCGCCAATGGTTGTAGGTTGTAGGGTTCACGGTTCACGGTTAAAAGGTTCTGGATTAACGCAGTCGGCTTTCCAACCGTGAACCTCCTAACCTGCGAAGCCTATGGCTTCGCATTGGCCTGAGTGTAGGCCTGGCCAAATTGCAGGACAAACACCTCGAGTGCCTCAGCAAGCCCCTTTTCACACTGGCGTGTGCCCCAGACCACAAGACTGCCGGTGTCCCAGGTCGTGGCGGAACAGGTTCGATGGGTGTCATCGCCTGGCAGGGGCGGCAGTTCCACAGTCTGTCGCAAGCTCAGGTTCAGGCTGCCTGACACGGCAGCAATCTGCCCGGACTGGGGAGACGGTACCTCGACCAATCTAAGATGAACGTCCAGAATGCCTGTGTGATCTGTTCGCGTGTCCTGGGTGAGCACAGGGATGCCGTGTTGTTCCAGTAACCTCTCAACCAGCTGATTGAGTTTCTCCGGTGTGAGGCCATAGGCTTCAAACCGTTTTGCCCGGTCAATCCCTGCGGTGACCTGTATGCCGTCAATCCCCTGAAGCGATTCAGCGTGCCCTACAAACCTGGATTGCAGCGTGACCTTGGGATTCATCAGATCGAGAAGTGCCTGGGCCTTGATGAATTCAGGTCTCAGGAGCATTCGATTCGGGCCGGTATGGGCCTGGTGGCAGGTCTGACATTCTGCGTAGGCAGGGTCTTTATGCCTTGAGATGAGATCGAGACTGGCCGTTTCATGGCATTGGTGACACAGTTGAGGGGGATCTTTTCTCAGCAAATAACCTTCGGTGGTCTGGTGAGGCGCATGGCATATCAAACACTCGCCTGTGGCCACAGGCCCATGCACCCACCCCTTCAAATTGGACAAAGCCGTGTGGCAGGTGGTACAGAGCTGCGGTACAGGCGATTTAAGACCGGCCTGCTCAGGCGTGGCATCTGCATCCAGGGCGTTTACATGGCATGAAATGCACTCCTTGATCGACTCGTGACTGCCCCATGACAACACGGTCCTGACTTGATTGGGTTCTGCCGCCAGAAGTTCAGTGGGCGCATTATCTCTCGGTTCAGTGACTTTCTGCGGCTGCGCGTGAGCACAAAGCAAGCAAAAAGAAACCAGTGCGATTCCCAGCATACTACCGATGTACCTGTTCAAGATCGTCAATGCCTCCTCATTCAGCCAAATTTCAAGGACCCATTATTATACTGCAATTCGGGAGTTTATCCAAGTCATTGATGTGGGGCCAGGGCCGTGTTTCTCAGTTTTTTTTGGGCATTGTCTCTCAGACGCAGGCGACGCCGTTGCACGCTGTTTTCGATATTCATAGAAGGGGCCTATTGACTCCGGATCACGACTCTTTTATGATAAAGGAACCTTTTTCGGAGGTGACTGGTGACTGGTGTTGCCCCTGGTCTTCAAAACCAGTGTTGGGCCGACAAGGTCCTGGGTGGGTTCGATTCCCATTCGCCTCCGCCATATTATTGACGGGGTTCGCCCATGAGAGCGTTTAACAAGATCGTGTCAGTGTGTCTGGTATGTGCAGGGGTGGCCTGCGTGGTGTTCGGCACCTGCTTTCACTCTGTAGACGTCTCCGCTGACGAAAGTGGTGCATCGCTGACCATGGCCAGGTCGGAACTGGCTCTGACACAGGAGGCCTCTGTGGGCGGGGCAAAACTCGACCCGAACACGGGCCAGATCAAACAGACATACACGGGTGAGTCACCCAAGGCCTGCGCCACGTGAGGCGATTAAATTAGGAGACCGTGGTGCCCATGGTCAAAGCATCTTTGATTTCCCGTGCTGTTCATCGGATGATTCCCTACCGTCTCTGGGTGCAGCTCACCTTCGTGGCCATATGGTTGACGCCATTGCGCTGGTTCAAGGTGTGTTCGCCGGTATTTCACTGCTATGCCTGTCCCCTGGCCACATTCGCCTGTCCCATCGGTGTACTGGCGCAGTTCAGTGCCCTGCACGTGATCCCTTTTGTGACCATCGGGATTCTGGTGATTGTCGGGGCCATGATGGGCACTATGGTGTGCGGTTGGATGTGTCCCTTTGGTCTGCTGCAGGATCTGGCAGCCAGGGTACCGTGGCCCAAGTTCACGCTGCCGGCCTGGACCGGTTATGGTCGCTATGTCATGTTGTCTGTCACAGTGCTGGCGATCCCGTACTTCTTTGGTGAAGGCCATGCGCTGTTTATCTGTCGCGTCTGTCCGGCCGGCGCCTTGGAAGCAGAATCCGGACTGCCGCAGGTGGTTCAACAGGCCTGGAACCATGAGCCTCTGGTCTGGCCGAATGCCATTAAATTGACCATTCTTGGTGTATTTCTGGCAGCCATCTTTCTGACCAAACGTCCGTGGTGCCGGGTCCTGTGTCCCCTGGGCGGCATATTCAGTCTGTTCAACCGCGTGTCCATGGTCTATCTCGATTGCAACAAAGGGACCTGCACTGACTGCAAACGTTGTCACAAACTCTGTGATGTCAATTGTCAACCGGATGAAAATGCCAATGACACGCGATGTATTCGCTGCTTTGACTGTACGAAATGTGGGCCCGCGGCTCTGCAGGTCAAGTCTATGCTGGATAAATCACAGGAAGTCTGAAATGCCCCATTCCTGATATTCGCCTCACAACTGGACGAGCGCCTTGTTGTCTGACTCCCATATCTCTGGATCAACGCCTGTATTTTTACGCCCAAATCAGCGCCGGGCAATTTTTCTTCAATTTTTTTGTGACCAAACCTCATATTACCGGCCTATTGTAAGTAGGCATATTCTTTGACATTAGGGCATGTATGGCAGATGAAAGGAGGCCAACCATGTTTATGAACCTAAACAAACGCGTTGTTTTTCTGTGTGTGTTGACATGCATCATGCACTGGAATGATGCTCTGGCTCAGAATCGGCGTGAAGCGGCGCAGCAAAGACACACCGCCCAGCGAGCAGCCCCTCAAAGGCAGCAGGCTCCGCCGTCCAGACCTCAAACGCAGGCCAGGCCCCAAACGCAGGCCAGACCTCAAACGCAGGCTCGACCTCAAACGCGTGCCCGGCCGCAAACCCAGGCCAGGCCTCAGGTCACGCAGCGTCCCCAAACCCGGGCAACTGCACCCCAGCAAAGGTCTGCACCGGCACAGAGGCCCCAGACCAGAATAACACCTCAGACAAACCGGCCCAGTGTGCAGAGATCCGGGCCCACGCGTTTACCGTCAAGCACCAGCCGATCCATTCCACCCCAGCGTTCTACACAAAGACCGGCCATTGGACAGTCCAGTCAGGTCAGGCGATATGTCATTGACAACACGCGATCAGGAAATCGCACCTCCTCTTCTTCACGCTCATCGCTGGGCAGTGCGCCTCGTCAAAACAGTTCCTCCAGCACGCCAAGTGCGTCGGACCGATCTCGCGCCAATACCGGAGTGCCTCAAAGACAGTTCAATACCCAGACTTCTCGAGACATAACCAGTTCGCGACCAGGCCAGCGCGGTTCACAGACCCGAAATCCCGTGATCATTCAAAGGCCGCAGCGGGGTTCCGGCAGCGATGTGCTGAATCAGGTACGCCAGGGTAGAAGTACTGCCGAGAATATTGGCGTTCGTCGGCTAAATCCTGTGGTGATTGAACGCAATCAGCCCAGGCGCCAGGTGGTGGTGGACAGCAGTTACTATCGCAGACAATCCCTTCAGTATCGCTTCAAACGCCATTACCCCAACTCCATTGTGTATCGTGACCAGCCCTATGGCATTGTTCACGGACCGCATTACAGGCATGCCTATATGGATCCCTATAATCGGCTGTATTACCATATGATCTGGCCAAGCACGCGATTGAGTCTGTATTACGGGTTTGGCTCCCACCGATACATGCAGAGCATCTATCCCTATTACCATCGCAAGTATGTGTTTGTGAGTATCGGGGGGTATTGGCCCTCTTACCAGGATATGCGGTATTACTGGTATGGCTACCATCCTTACCAGTGGTATGGCTACGACCCGGTCCCCAAGCAGGTGAACAACTACTACACCTACAACTACAATGATACAAGCACACCGGACCCCTCTGCAGCGATGCCGCCGCTGATGGATATGAGAGAATCCCAACCGCCTGAGCCGCCCCAGTACCAGGGACCTGCGGACCTGAGATTCTCTGAGGCAGTGATTGCCTTTGAGGACGGGAACTATGTCATTGCCGCAAATCTGTTCAGACAGGCCATGATGTTGGATTCCGAAGACATTATCATGCCCTTTGCCTATGCTCAGGCCTTGTTTGCAGACAAGGAATATCTCCTGTCTGTGCTGGCGCTGCGTGAGGCGCTCAGTCGCATCAATCCCAATGAAAGCACTATTTTCTATCCGAGAGGCCTGTACAAGCAGGAAGATGACCTGTTCAGGCAGATCGACGAACTCATGATTGCCTGTGACAAGATGCCCTATGACAGGAACCTCAAGCTCCTGCTGGGGTATCATCTGCTGGGCGTCGGAGAAACAGAATCCGCTGCCGCTTACCTTGAGGAAGCCTCACGCACGCCTCAAAATGCAGAGGGTGCAAGTGTGCTCCTGGCCCTCATAGCGCAGGTTCGTGAAGCAGAGCGACAGGCGGGAATCTCAGAGGTTACGCCTTGATGGAGAGAGACTTATGTTTTCTGTTAACAGATATTTTGTGATTTTCATCCTTGGGGCCAGCCTTGGTTTGGCTGGCCCTGGCTTGGCGCAGATGGGGGAGGTGTTTGCTGTGTGGCCGTCTGAGGGTGATCAAGAAGCACCCGCGATCCACGGCAACCGGATCGTGTGGCACGAGTTCATGCCCGAGTTCGGGGATTTTGACATTGTGGTGGCAGATATCAATGACCTGGATGCAATAGAGGGCCAGATCATTGGTGAAGACGGCGACCAGATGAATCCCGACGTCTGGGAAGATACTGTGGTGTGGCAAAGCTTTCAGACTGAATCCGATGAGTCTGCACACTGGGATGTGTGGGCTGCCAGGATGCCTCACATGGATTCGTACAACCTTTTTAACATTTCAAGGGTGCTGGACAATGACGAGCAGATGCCCAGAATCAGCGGCAATACCGTGGTCTGGGAAGACGGTCCCCTGGAGAGTACCAGTATTTACGGTTCGGACATCACAGATGTGAATCGGCCCGTGGAGTTTGCCATTGCAAACTATGCCTCCAAGCAGAGCGCTCCGGCCATTGACCGTTTGACTGTGGTGTGGCAGGACAATGAATTTGGAGACTGGGACATCTATGGCAGTGATATCTGGCTAAGAAACCGTCCTGAGGAGTATTCAGTAACACCCTTTGAGGCCCATCAGACTGCGCCGGCCATCTCCGGGAAGTACATTGTGTGGCAGGACCAAAATGCAGGAAACTGGGATATTTACGCGGCCCGTATGGATGGGCCATGTCTTGTTCATCTGCCCCCGGTAACGGACGATGTGTCGGATCAGGTGAATCCAGCCATAGACGGCCAGATCGTGGTGTGGCAGGATGGTCGTCATGGTGATTGGGAAATCTACGCAGCCCACCTCAGAACAGGCAAACAGTTCAGGATTACCCGAAATCCCGCCAATCAGATCCGCCCGGCAGTATACGGACGTGTCATTGTGTGGCAGGACGACCGAAGCGGGGTGTGGCAGGTCTATGCCATGATCCTGGAGGACGGCCCCTTGACCCAAAGTGCGGAGGCCTGTTCAGAAGCCACGGTTCTTGATTGATGACGGTCGGAAATTATTCTATAATTTTACGGAATATTGTGTGACTGCCACACATTGGTCGGCCTTTAAGCAATGAAGGACTGTGTATGATCACGCGGTCTCTGCAGTGCCGGTGACGGCCCTGGAGTGTGAAACTCGGAGAGAAGATCTCAGTATGGATAAACAGCTTCGGAATGCAATAAAAGGCATCCTGGACACAGACCTGGAACGCAGGCGACGATCCATGGAACCCTTTGTCAGAGCAACATTTAACCGTTTTAGTCGTTGTTTATATCGGTATTTGGGTAATGAAGTGGAGTGCGAGGATGTGCTCGAAGATGTGTATGCAGACATTTGGGAAAGTCCTGAACGACTGCGCACGGTCTCCACGGAAAAAGAGTTGGTGCGCACCGTGTATCTGTACTACATGCGAAACCGACTCAGACAGGTGTACAGGCGTCTCAACCGCCACCTGAGCCTGTCGCAGGAGTGCTTGGCCACACTCACGGCCCCGGACATGGGGCTGCTGGAGCAGGCCTCGGATGAAGAATTAAAGGTAATACTCAAAAAAGGGATGACCAGACTCAAGGCCAGAGAAAGGAGGGCGATTGAGCTTTGGGCGGAGGGAATGAGTAACCGAGCCATTGCCGCGGATCTCAATACGACGGTGGGCGCTGTGAAGATGTTGTTGTATCGAACAGTTTTAAAACTCAGAAAGATGTTAAATCACTATGTCGGTGATGAGCATTAATCTTCAGATGACTGGAGAGTAGCCATGTCAGAAAATAATCGAGAGATTCATGATTTGTTGATGGATTATGCAGGGGCACTTCGTGATGGTTGTATCCCGGACTTCCTCAAGTCACTGACTCGAAACGAAGCCAATACGATTCAGGAATCCTACGAGCTGCCTGAAGCCACAGAAATGATTCGTCTATTGAACGGGGCCAGCTTTGCGGATGCTGCGGTCTCACCTAATGTCGGCCTTTTTATCGCACGCGTGGACGCCAAGATCACCTCACGTAAGAAACAGGCCAGTGCGGCCAGACGTACCACGCGTAAGCGTCAATCTCGTTTGTATGAAATTGAGTAAAGAGACATGATTTTAGAGTGTTATCAGTGTTCATCCTGTTACTTTGAAGACAAGACATCGTCCACGCGCATCGCGCCTGAAACCATCTCCCCCCCTCAACCTCGCATTGAGTTTCAGGATGTGCTCATGGCGTTTGTCTGCATAGAAATGTACGATGGCCAGGAAGAGCTGAGTGAGTCGGTTCAGGAATTCAAGAACATGGCGGAACTCATTGGTCAGAGATCCATTGTCTTGTGTCCCAATGTCCACCTGTCTATAGACAAGGCCCCCGAGAACCAAGCCGTGTTCCTGCTGTCTGAGCTTGAGACAGATTTGGCGCGCGCGGGGTTTAAGGTGCATTGCGTATCGTTCGGCTATCACAAACAGTTTGGGATGGAGTGCAAGGGCAGCGTGGGCAGTGTGGTGGGGAGGCGATTCTACGGCAGCCCGGAAAAACAGTTCCTGCGACTCCTCACACGTTTGGGCGTCTGCCCCAGAGAGACGCTGCCCGGCGACTTGCCGTCGTGGGCCAAGGTGTTGTCCAGGCGGCAACTCAAGGTGATGTCCAACCGCAAGGAAACCTATCAGATGGCCCGCACCATGCTCAAGGAGCAGCTCGATACGGGCAACAGCGAGTTGTGGACCTGTATGTTGTTTGAGGGCGAGCGTCAGCCCATGAACGATTACCTCAGCGAACTGTACGAAATCATTGAGGCATATCCGGATGTGCGTATCCATCGTGCCATGAACCTGAGCCTCTCAGGATTCTCCAATGCGGCTCGATTTCTGTTTCGCAAGTACCCCGATGTGATTGAAGCGGGCAAGCTGCGTATTTACAACAGTACTGTCAGGGACATCGAGTTTCTTTTAACACCCAGCGAAGTGCTGCTGGCCTTTCCCAAAAAACCTCAACATGCCGGGTCACATGCTGGCGAGATCGCATTCGGCATTTACTGCAAGGACGTGGATTTCGCAAGGAATGTGATTCAGTGGTACAAGACCTTCCTGGTGGATGGCCGATTCGGTTGGATTCGTACCGAATCAGCGCTCAATCAAGTAATCAATGAGTTGGAAGAAGAGATCTTTCAAGATAAATTTCAATAAGTCACATGCGTCCTTCAAAACACACTCTTGAACGCATGATCGTCTGACAAGGACGTACTATGGCGCACACGGCCATGACCGTAACCATGATAGCCGCGTATTTGGCGGTGCTGACCTTTGTTGCGCTCAAGGCTCGTGCAGCCCACCACTTCAAGGAATTCTCTCTGGCAGGTCGATCTCTGACCCTGCCTCTGGTATTCGGCAGTCTGGCGGCCACGTATGTGGGCGGAGCCTTTTCCATTGGCTTTGTGGGTAAGGGTTTTGACAAGGGCCTGGTGTTTTTATTCATTGGCTTGGCGTTTTCTCTGCAGAACATCCTGGTCGGCCTGTTTGTCGCACCCCGACTCCGGGCCCTGACCGGGTGTCACACGCTGGGTGACGTGATTCACCAGAAATACAATCGCACCTGTCAGATTCTCGCGGGGATCATCTCCGTGGGGCTCTGTGCCGGTTTTTCCGGTGTGATGATCAAGGCCGGCGGCAGTCTCCTGGCCGATATTTTTGGCTTTCCTCTGTGGGCGGGCGTGATTCTTGTGTGCAGCGTGACCACCCTGTACACCACAGTGGGGGGGTTGCGAGCCAGTGTGATCACGGATGCATTTCAGTTTACCACGTTTTCAATCCTTCTGCCGCTGATCTTTCTATGGCTGCTCTTTCATTCAGAAGGTGGCCTGAGCCAGTTTGCCAAGGCCACGATAGAAACCACCTCACAAGGGTGGGCTTCCATTTCCCGGATTGAAATCATGGGATTGGTCACCGCATTCTTGTTGGGCGAGATGCTGATCCCGCCCTATGCGAATCGTGCGCTGGGTTCAAAAAGCACCCGGGTCTCCAGAAACGGTTTTCTGCTCGCAGGGCTGTATAGTGCAACCTGGTTTATGGTTGTTCTGTCCATGGGCGTCCTGGCCAGTATGAAACCGGATGTGGTCGCGGAAATCATGAAATTGCCGGAATTGGCCAGAGAAGATCAGGTCTTGCTTATCCTGATTCGAAGCACACTGCCTTTTGGTTTTTATGCATTACTCCTGGTCGTGCTTTTGTCCATTATCATGTCCAGCCTGGATTCCCTGCTCAACGCAGGCGCCGTTTCCTTTACACAGGATATCTATCGTTTTTTTGCACCGCCTGCGTCAGATCACAGTGCCTTGATCCAGGGGCGATGGGCCACGGTCATCATTGCTGTGGCAGCAGCAGCAGGGGCTCTCTTGGTGCCTACCATTATCAAGGGTTTGCTTTTCTGTTACTCCATATGGGCACCAGCCGTTTTGCCGGCGTTGTTGCTGGGCCTGTGGATCCCTGAGCCCAGACCCTTGGCTGGAAAATTATCCATGCTGGCGGGAAGCCTGTCCGGTATTTTCTTTATCGTCATGCTGGAATGGATTCAGAGCGATATACCGCCTATCCTCCCAGCCCTGATTATTGCCCTGTTGGCATATTTTCTTGGGCATACCATCTGCGCCAAGCAATCTGCGACTGATTTCAGGAGGCACTCATGCTCTTAATCATCTCTATGATGGTCATTCTTGCAAGTCTTCTGGCCATTGTGAGCGGTGTCTGGGTGATCATGGGCCTCATGACGGAACTGATCCACCCTTCAGAGTCTTCCCAAGAGCCCACGTCGGCTGTATCTTCCGACAATCCACATAAAAGTGAAAACTCCACAGAATTATTGTAACAACTCTGGTCATTCAGCGTCTTTAATAGTAGACGGGATCATTAGAGAAGACCCCAATCCCTCGCTCTTTATAAAAACGGATAAGTTCACTCTGCAGTTGATTACGGTGCTGAGCCTGCTTTCTATGCCAAAACTCGGACAGCCGAACACCCTTTCGGCTTTACTACCTCTTCTCCTCCTAGTTTGCACGAGGCAACTAGGCACCCTCACACAGCTTGCGCCTGATCAACTGCCTTGACACTGCTCATCGGTTCAACCTGACCGGTGATTACATATACAGATGGCTTGGATAGGTATTCTACTCATGCGGCCATCCAGTGAACGGCCCATGGGACACTGACCATGACGACACTGTGAGTACAACAACTTTCATTTCAACAGATGCATTTTTTCATCGCACAGTGTCCGCATCTGGTGGGACACATGCGTGGATGCATCAGCCCCGAGACTCTCCGGAAGAACACCCCAGCAAAGGCCTCACAGTCTCTCTTCAGGCCTCCCAACTTACCTATTTTATCCTTGACCCATTCAAGGAAATGAGATTATAACTAAGGCACTCTAATAGAACTCGCGTAATGCGTGCGCGACGCATGGAACAGAATTATCGTTCATGGCTCAGGAGGAGATATGGTGTTCCGGAGAGTTTGCACCATCGTTCTAGGCACAGTTTTAGGGATCAATTCAAACCTCGTGTGGGCATATTCTGGAGGCACGGGCACGTCTCAAGACCCGTATCTTATTGCCAGTGCAGAAGATCTGATTCAATTAGGCAATACCTTTGATGGGTACGGCCTACACTATGCGTTGTCTCATGACATAGACCTGTCCGGGTATACATTTACTCAGGCCGTGATTGCCCGTGCCATCTGGCCCACAGACTATGTGATAGACCGAGACGCATTTTCCGGACATTTCGATGGTCAGGGCCATGTGATTCGATATATGAGCATTCAAGGCAAGGGGTGGCTGGGCCTTTTTGGGGGCCTGGCTGAAGGCGCAGTGGTTGCCAATGTAAGGCTTGAGCAGGCTTCCATTGTGTCTGCGGGCGATCAGACAGGGGCCCTGGTTGGATTGAACCTTGGATTGGTACTGAACTGTTCGGTTCAGGCCGAGGTCACGGGCCAGGCCTTGATTGGCGGCCTGGTAGGTCTGAATAAAGGCACGATTGTCAATTGCTGGAGCCATTGCGATGTCAGTGGCTTGGGCGGCATTGGGGGTCTGGCGGGCACCAATGAATTTGGCAGGATTCACTGTGCCTTCAGCCTCGGCAGTGTGACAGGATCAGACCACGCAGGGGGGCTGGTAGGACGCAACTGGGGCGGAACCGTATCCAACACGTACAGCGCGGCCCGCATGATAGGGCAGGCGTCAGTCGGCGGTTTGGTGGGGGACAATCCCGGACCGGGCGGAACATATCCTGAAGGCACTGTGGTCAATTCATTCTGGGACATTCAGGCGTCAGGGATGGCCCATTCGGATGCAGGGATCGGGCTGCCCACGCCGGATATGGAAGCTCTGGATACCTTTCTTGCAGCAGGGTGGGATTTTGCAGGGGAATCAGCCAATGGCACGTGTGAGACCTGGTCCATGCCGGACGCGAATGGGTATCCGCAGCTTCACTGGTTTGAGGATCCGTCATGGCATGTGTCTGGTGCGGGGTCTTCAGCCAGACCCTATGATATTTCCAGCCTCGCGGACCTGGGGCGTATCATGTATGCACCCACGGCCCATTACCGCCTCACTCAGTCCATTGACTTGACCGGCATCCAATGGTCCAGCCCGGTGGTGCCGTTTTTTGCAGGCGTCCTGGATGGAAACGATGTCGAAATCCAGAACCTGTCGCTGGTCGGTGGTCACGACATGGGATTGATCGGGGTTCTGGGGATCGGGTCCCGCGTGTCCGGTTTGGGAGTCACAGACGTCAATATGGTGAATGTCACTGGCGCGGCCGGTGCCTTGGCCGCCCAAAACAGAGGCACCGTGTCTCACTGCTACAGCACGGGCGAGGTTCGAGGCATCACCCAGGCCGGCGGCCTGCTGGGCATCAATGAAGGCACAGTCCAGCACTGTTTCAGCAAGACCACCGTGTACGGCATACATCTGGCCGGGGGATTGGTGGGAGACAACCGAAATACAATTAAGACCAGTTTCAGTGCCGGCAATGTATTCGGCCAGGGATACGGCGCAGGCGGATTGACAGGTATGAATCAAGGCACCGTGACAGACTGTTTTGCCACAGGTCCTGTCACGGGCATCAACTCTGTGGGCGGGTTGGTGGGGACACAACTATTGGGTCAAGTCTCACACTGTTACAGCATGGGACATGTGGTTGGAGCCCAGGCCACAGGGGGGCTCATCGGATCGAGTTCGGGCACAGTGGACTCCAGTTTCTGGGAAGTGGACACGTCCATTCAGGTCAGGAGTGCAGGGGGGACTGGCAAGACCACGTCGCAAATGACGGAGATGTCCACCTTCATACAGGCAGGCTGGGATTTTACCGGCAACCCGTCCAAGGGCGTGGCGCCGGTCTGGTATATCTCGGATCTGCAGCCAAGGCCGGCGCTGGTCGCTACAGGGCAATTTGCAGTACACGCACAATCCAATCCCGGAGGCCGCGTCATTGGGCCTGGAGAAGGCCTCTTTCACTATCTGTATGACACGATCCTCCCGATACAGGCCGTGGCTGAACCGCACTACCATTTTCTAAACTGGACAGGGTTGGCTGCGGATCAAGGCTGGGTCAACGCGACTGATGCAGCCCATACATGGATGCAGATCCTGGGCAACAGTGACCTGTACGCAAATTTTGCCGTCGACCAGCATCTCGTGACAATAGGACACGCTGCCCACGGTCAAATCGTAGAGCCAAACGGCCTGTCCGGGATGGTGGACTACGGCGCCAGGATCAAGGTGTCAGCCAGGGCAGATCCCAAGTATCTGTTCTTGAAATGGCTCACCGAAGGCGATGTCCAGGTGGACAATGTCACTGACCCGGAAACCTCCATGCACGTACTGGGCGACGGTTCAGTGTATGCCGTGTTTATCCTGCAAACCAAGGCGCACATTCCGGACCCTGCGATCAGGGCCGCCATTGAAGCAGCCTTGGGCACCCAGGATGTCACCATGACGGAGATGGAGGCATTGACAAAACTGGAGGTGACTGATGCCAATGTGTTCGATTTGACAGGTCTGCAGCATGCCGTGAATCTTACATACCTCGATCTCAGAGGTAATGACATCATTGATGTAAACACATTAGGATCATTAACTGCACTGACCGTCTTATCACTGGGTCAAAATCGAGTGGCTGATTGCTCTCCGTTGGCATCACTCGCTCGGCTCCAGGCTGTCAACCTTGAGTACAATATGATTAACAGCATTCAGGTCATAGCACAATGGAAGGACATAGAGGTGTTGAGGTTGGATGGCAATGCCATTACTGAAATTAGCCCATTACTTGGTTTGGAGCATTTGACTTGGCTAGAGATGAAAAAGAATCCACTGAGTCAGGTCACCCGGCAAGAATGGTCGAGTTTAAAACAGACTGTAGAAACCAAGAACTATGGAATCATTCTACATGATCCCATTTCGTTTATACAGTAACCAGCAGTGTTAATTTGAGATCTCAATGATTACGTCAGTTCAGTAAAAAAAACTATCCATTCATTTAGGAGTTTCAAATGAACCTTTCAATAAAGGCTATATGTGCCATGGTGATAAGTTTATTCATTGCGTCTTTCTCTCATGCGTACGAGTGGGAGACTCAGGGTGTAGCGGGGTATTATTTTCCAAGTGATGGACTATGGAATAGTAGTTGCTGGTCAGGGGAAGCCAGATTAATCTGCTGGGACACTGATCTGGGCGTGGGGGTGTCTGCCGGCATGATGCAGTGGGGAGCGGATGGCCCAGACACGATTCTTTCCAGGACCTCTGTGCTTCAGATTTCTGATAAGCTGCAGGGCGATCTGCAGTATATTCCTTTGGGAATCTCCGTGTTGCGAAAATTTGATATGGACTCCGATACACAAAAGCTTCAGATTGATGCAGGATTACATTATCTGGTGGCCAATAGTGATCTAGAATGGATCAGGACTCGTGAGATGTTGATTTCTCCTTTTAGCAGAAATTACTCTTCAGAAGAAGCCACCTGTGATGATGCCCTGGTCGCGCGTTTGGGCGGTTCTTTCCAGTGGAACATGGGAGAACAAACCTTTGGCCTGGTCTCGGGCGGCTATCAATTTGACCTGACACAGGGTGACGCCACAGCAGACAGTCTCTCAGTCAAACAAGAGCTGGATCTCTCCGCCTTCTATGTGCATGTTGGCGTGGCCTTTTTGTGGCAATAGATGATATTGAGATCACGGTTCACAGATCGCAGTGAAAACGTGCCTTTCACTCGACTCAGCACGCGGGACTGCCAACTCAATTTTCTTTGAGCACCACGTCATCGTATTCAATTTCAAACCGCAGTTTGTGGTTGGCTTCCTGATGCGCCAGGGCCAGGAACAACTCGGCCATGGGCTTGCTTTTGGCTTCCGAAGCCAGGCGAAGGTACAGCATGTAGGTGGCTTTTTCTCGTTTCATGGCCAGGGTCAGGGCTGTGGCATACTCCATATCACTGGACGGAGTCACTTCCTTCAGGCATTCTGCAATCGCCATCCTGGGAATGGGCAGTGAGTTGTCCACAGGGCCATATTCGCCCTGTTTGACGGCCTCCAGCCTGGCCTTGTGTTCAAGCTCTTCAGCAGCAAACTCCAGAAACGCCTGTTTCATGGCCGGGTCTTTCATGGTGCCGGCCAGCTTGGTATAAAAACCGTGTGCATCCTGTTCCCTGGCAATGGCAAAGTCCAGGACTTCCTGAATGGTCGCAAACATTTTTGTCATAAGTCAACTCCTTTTGAATGTACGGCTGGATTGTACTGGTTTAGGGGGCTTTCAGAAAGCCTAAAATATAGGTGCACGCTTTTCTGAAGCCTGCTTACTGAAAACTCAAAAAAACTGCAGCCTTTCTGCAAGAGTCCTGTTAAATATCTGCAATTACGAATATTTTCGTTTGACTATTACGAAATTTGTCGTAACATTATGGGCAGTGGAGAAAGTCAATGACACAGGCTCAGGAGAATTGTCATGGTAAAGCCAAAAAATACGGGGCCCACAGGTAAAGAGTTGGCGATTCTGGGGATTTTGTGGGAGAAGGGCCCCAGCACTGTGCATGAAATGCATGAGGCCCTGCATCAAAAGAGCGAAACCGGGTACACCACCACACTGAAGCTCATGCAGATCATGCTCGAAAAGGGGCTTGTAGTACGCGACGGCGCAGGACGCAGGCATATCTACAGGCCTGCTGAATCCGAGGAAAAAACTCAGAATAGAGTGGTCAAGGAATTGCTGGGCAAGGCCTTTGCCGGATCAGCAGAAAAACTGGTGATGCGCGCGTTGTCCGTAAAAAAGGTGTCTCCAGAGGAACTCAGCAATATCCGTAAAATGTTGGATGAGATAGAGGGTGCATGATGATGAATGATCCAATCTTAGAGGCCCTGTGCCAAAGAGTGGGGTGGACATTGATTCATTTTGTGTGGCAGGGCCTCAGCGCGGCCTTGATCCTGGTTGTGGCGCTGGCGATACTCAAACAGGCGTCTGCTCGAATTCGTTATGCAGTGTGTTGTCTGGCATTGATAGCCATGGTGGTCCTGCCTGTGGTGACATTTTGTGTGCTGGAGGCATCACCCAAAGAGCGTCTCCCATTAACAGCGATCCCTGCATCTGTGGCTATGGCACCTTCTGGCCAGGCTCTTCCCATACCAGCTCTTGAGGCCATTGAAAGAGACACTGAATTTCTGCCCTCGGTGTCAATTCAGCGGGTAGTCATACCCAGGGAGTCACGACTTGGTATGATGCTTGAAAGGTCGCTTCCCTATGTAAGCCTGTTCTGGCTGATTGGTGTGATGACCCTGTGCGTGTGGCATGTCGGTGGCTGGATTCAATTGCAGCGATTCAAGCGCACGGTCACACAAGACATTGATACGTCCATCCTCACAATCTTTGATCGCTTGGTTCGACAGATGTGCATTGGCAGGGCTGTGTCTCTGTATGAATCGTCCAAGGTATATGTCCCCACCGTGATCGGGTGGATCAAACCTGTGGTGTTGCTGCCAGTCAGTGCCATGTCCGGTCTGAGTACAGAGCAGATCGAATCCATAGTGGCGCATGAACTGGCCCATATCCAGCGTCAGGACTTTCTCGTCAACATCCTTCAAACCCTTGTGGAGACCCTGGGCTTCTATCACCCGGCAGTCTGGTGGGTGTCTCGTCAGATACGCATTGAACGTGAACACTGCTGCGACGACCTCGCAGTTGAAGTCTGCGGCGATTCCATGGCCTATGCCAGGGCACTCACGCAGTTGGAAACCATACGTCCTAAAAACGGCATCCTGGCCATGACCGCCACAGGCGGCAGCCTGACTCACCGTATCAAACGTCTTGTTCTGACTCCCGCGACCAGTCCAAGTACCCCTGCCTGGGTATCCGGCCTGGTCTTTACCCTGATACTGGCCGCGATTATTTGCCCTATGGCCGTGGCTTGGGGACACTCGCGTTCAATAGAAAACGAGCTGGCCTCAGGCATACCGGCAGTTGACGCGAATATTGAGTTTCCTCCAACAAACAGTAAAATTGAGCCCTATCATGTGGAATCCAATGCCCACTCTGATTCTCCTGTCACCGAGGGCCGCATTTATGAGATCTCCGACTTGGCAGGAGTGAAAGCTGGGCTTAAAATGCCACCTTTGGATCGTAATGCATTGATAAGTTTGCGCAAGAAAGAAATTGAGTTGGAGGGCAGAATAAAGGCAGCCATTGCATCAGAGTCCTGGGATTATTCGAAGGGAGGTAAGGGCCGGGTCTTAAGTTTAGGACTGGGCAAGCTATTTGTGCTCCAGACAAAAGTAATTCATGGAGAAATCGAGTTGTATTTGGAGGCCATGAGAGAGAGACAACGTACAATAGGAACCTCTGAACCATCATCTGAATCAAGTGTGCCCACTGAAATAAGACTGGAAACACGCATTTATGACATATCCGATTTGGTGACAAAGTTGGCTGGATCCAAAGAACAATCCCTGGAAACCAATTTCTTTACACAAAAACTCCTGGATACGATTGAACCCCAATCCTGGTATCTTGGCGGGGGAGAGGGGACGTGCACAGTATTTGGTGGGATCAAACTGGCCGTGCTACAGACGAGGGCAATCCATGAAAAAATAGGCCTGTACTTGGAGGCCATCAGGCAGTATGGGGGATTCCAAGATGAATCTCTACTACCAGACGGTTGGGCACTTGAATTCAAGGTCTGGGATCAAGAACCGGAACCGAATGAGGTCTCATCGCTTGAAATCATGGATCTCAAGGGAGAATCTCGCCTGAATGAAAGCTGTAGATTGAGATTCACGACTTTTTCCGGAGAACGCATATTCTCAATGTCCAGTGAAGAGTCCGGCCCAAAACAGCTCTCTGTGCCAATCGCAAAGTACCTGGTGTTCTATAGTTGTGGTTGGGGTAAGCACCCGGATAATGTTGGTATGCGATCAGGTCCTTTCTTGCTGAATCTGTGTCGGCCAGGGCAATACCGATTGACTCCGACCGCACGCCTGGGCTCCGGTCAGATAGCGGGCACACACAAGGGATGTTATGCCGTGAATTTTGAGAGTACGGAGCGATTCCCTGTTATTACAGGTTTTGCATATCAGTCGCCACCTGGAGAGTACCGGATTGAGGGGCTTGCATCCGGACATTACCTGCTTAATGCGGTCACACAACACAGCGGTGATAATGTCTTTGTGCGGCGTGCTCGAGTCCGAGTGGCCTCTGGGAAA
>JAIPFM010000198.1 GCA_021736645.1 Phycisphaerae bacterium
GACATGATGGTCACACTCTGCAGGGACTATGAGTTCATTCTGCTCAAGTTCGATGGTGTGGTGGGCGCACTGCGTCCAGAAAAGCAGGATGCCTTTGTGCGTATGATGACCGAGTGCCGCAAATACTCGCCTGACCTGATTCTGCTCAACCACCGACTGAATCTAGGTAAAGGCCTGCCGTATGCGACGACCTATCTTTTGGGCGGGGCAGAGACCTACATCGACGTACACATGGCCAATCATCAGACTGCGCCGCACCACCGTGCAGGGGCCATTTCCCGTCAGGTGGTGCCGGATCTGGTCAGGCTCACTGAGGACCACGGCGTGTGCATTTCATCCTGTCTGGACTATTGGGAGGACGATCTGATCCTGCAGGCATTCAACCGAGGCCTGATTCTCTCGCCGCAGCTTTACGGCAATCCGTGGTTTCTGCGTGACGACGAGTACCCCAGGCTGGCCCGCATATTCAACCTGGCCCGGCAACACCGTGACATCATGGTCGACGGCATGGTCCTGCCCGAGGCGGGCTATGGCGAAAAGGCCGTGTCACGGGGCGATGGTCGAACACGCCTGCTCACACTGAGAAACCTTACCTGGGAATCGATCACCTGCAGGGTCAGACTCGACGAGGAGATCGGCTTGAGCCAAGGCACCACGGTCGAGCTCCGACAGTATCACCCCACAGAGCGCATCCTCGGGACATTCAATAAAGGCGATGTGGTGGATGTAGAGGTCTTGCCCTTCAGGTCCTGTTTACTGAGGGCCACGTCAAAGCCCGCCGATTTCGGCATCAAGGGCTGTGACTACGAGGTGGTCCGGGACGTGCCCGGCAAACCGCTCATCGTCAAGCTCCTGGCCATGCCCGGAGAGAAACGCACGATAGAACTGGTTGCTGGTGACCGAAAATTCACATCAGCACGCCTATCAAGACGCCAGGTTCAAGGTCTCGTTGAGGGCAAGAATGCGGGCATATCCTTTCCCGGTAGACCTCTGAAGGAAAAGGCCCACCGCAAGCTGGACGACTTGACACCGTGCCAAGTACCTGCCGATGCAGAGGCCCTGTACGAAGCCACCTGCTTTGCGGCCAACAACAATGCCCTGGAAGCACGTGCCCTTGAACGCTCCGGGCCTTCCAGCATTCCCCAGGTGGTCAAGGCGAGACAGGCGTTTCTCGATCAGCCGTTGTTTAATGCAAGGGGTCTGTGGGACAAGAACCTGTTTGACGGTGATCCGGACACGGCATTTTATACGGCGCGTAGAGTCGGCATGGCACCGCTCTCAGGCGGTTCGCTGCGCATTGATCTGGGTGCATTGATCAGCATTGATACGCTGATTGTTCGAACGGGCAGTGAGTATGCGCTCCAGCCGTTCAAGTACGATGAGACCATTCGAGCGCAGGTGTCAAGCGATCTGACACACTGGATCGATCTGTCTCTGGTGGCTGACAAGGATATCGTGATGACCCTCGATTCAGAGACACCGTTACGATACATACGTTTCAATGGCACGCCGGACAAGATCGTCGAGATTGAGGGATATCGAAACGGAGTCAAACTCGATCGATCCAAATGGCGAGCGTCCACACTGTTTGCTCGATATGCTCGCGTGGGCGCAGCCAAGGCATGGCAGCATTCGTTCACACTCAACGAGATTCCAAAGGGCAGTTACCTGGCCATTGCGCTCAACGGTGAGCATGGCGTGGAAGGGGCGTATGCTGCGATCCGCGTGAACGGCAAGCCCGTGGGCGCGCCGGACAGGAGCGTGTCTTATCCGTCAAACACATGGGAGTATCCGGCCCAAAAGAGGTCTTCGGACTATACGTATTACGTACCGCTCACAGAAGACATGAAGGACGCCAAGATCGATGCCGT
The DNA here is from genome assembly GCA_021736645.1 of Phycisphaerae bacterium. GTDB lineage: Bacteria > Planctomycetota > Phycisphaerae > Sedimentisphaerales > Anaerobacaceae > JAIPFM01. The sequence goes on from JAIPFM010000198.1 coordinate 1,872, forward strand.
GGTGCTGGGCTTGAGAGGGGGGCAGGACAAGTTCAACCCCGACGTCTGGATCACCGCCTATCCGGCACCGTTCAGCGAACAGGTATTGACGCTCACCGAAGAATAGGCCGCTAACTGGACTTCTGACAAAAGCTCTGTAGTGTACAGTTTACAGTATTCAGTTTAATTCTGGGATGAACAAAAATGAGAAGGATAATTGTCACAGTACTGGTACTGATTGTGTCCCAGGTTCTGTTCGTTGGTTGTAGCAGGCGGAGAATGACATCCCATGATGTTGAAGATCGGTACGATGTCGCCGCTTATGTCTGGCCTTCCTGTCATCACGATGAAAGGCTTGGCGATGTGCCTTGGCCGGAGCGAACTGGCGAGTGGGAGATCATTAAGAAAGGCACACCGCGGTTTGAAGGTCATTACCAACCCAAGGTCCCTTTGTGGGGATATGAGTCCGATGACGAACCAAAGGTGATGGAACGCTGGATCGATGCGGCCGCGGACCATGGTGTCAATGTCTTTATCTTTGACTGGTACTGGTATGAGGGAGGCCCCTTCCTGGAAAGTTCACTGAACAACGGTTTCCTCAAGGCCAAGAACAACGAGAGGATGAAGTTTTATGTGATGTGGGCCAATCATGATATGCCTCAAAAACTCATAAATCCCTATAAGTTTGCCGATTACAAAACGCCGCGATGGAATGGCGATGTTGATATGGAGAGTTTCAAAACCATTGTCGCCAGGGTGATCAAGCAATATTTCAGCCAGCCCAATTACTACAAGATTGACGGCAAGCCGGTCTTTTCGTTGTTCAGCCTCAGGGATTTCCTCGAGGGGCTGGGAGGATTGGAACCGGGCAGACAGGCCATCCAGTACTTCAGGGCCGAAACCAGGAAAGCGGGCTTCCCGGGCTTGCATCTCCAGCAGAACATATTTGGCACACCTGACGAGGCTTTGGCGGTACAGATTGAAAGACTCGGCGCGGACAGTGTCACCATGTATAATTGGGGTGGGCCTCACCCTGAGGATTATATCCAGTGGGGCGTGGAGGCCATGGCACGAAGACAGCAAAGTGACGAAGCCCTGTCCATGCCCTATATTCCGAATGCGTCCATCGGCTGGGACGATTCGCCCCGGTTTCCGAAAAAGCCCAAGGAGCAGATCGTGCATCTAAATAAATCGCCCCAGGCATTTGCGTCGTTCTTACAGAAGGCCAAAGAGTACTGCGATCAGCACCCGGAACAGCCAAGGCTGATCACCCTTTTTGCATGGAATGAATGGATCGAAGGGAGTTATCTTCTGCCTGATATGAAATATGGATTTGGATATCTTGAAGCTGTGAAGCAGGTGATGAGCGGCGAATACAATAAATATTGAGAACGCGGCGAGGACGAGGCGGTCAAGCAAAGTGAGAAATCATAGAATGAAAAGAAATCATCGAACCCCAATCATATTCACCCTGTGGGCCGCACTCATGGTGATTCACACCTCTGTGATGGCTGCGAACGGGCCTGCGGATTTGCAGCGGGGCGAGGACCGCGTGGATGTCCCTGCCATAGGCGAAGGGCTGTGCCTCCACAATCTGTTTCAGTCCAACATGGTCGTTCAGCGGGACAAGCCTGTTAAAATCTGGGGCTTCGCAACACCGCGCGAACGGGTCACAGTCACACTGGATGGCACGCAGCGGTCAGTCACGGCCAACACAGACCGCTCTTGGAGAGTGACTTTTCCCGCACTGCCTGCCAGTGCCAAACCGCGTGAAATCGTTGTTGCGGGCAAAGACAAGACCATCAAACTTGAAAACATCCTAGTGGGGGATATCTGGGTCCTGGGCGGACAGAGCAATATGGAGCACCCGATCTGCCGCACCGAAGACGGCCGCCTGGAGATCGCGTCAGCCCACTATCCCAATATCCGTATCCTGACCGTGCCTGCTCAAAACGGACCGAAAGTAAAGACAGGCTTTCCGCGTCTGTACGAGTGGCACAGCTTCTTCAATCAGCACTATCGCAAGGGCGACTGGGACGTGTGCACACCGGAGATTGTTGAGGAACTGTCGGCCATCGGCTATGTGTTTGCGCGGCGCATTCACATGGCATCACGAATCCCCATCGGTGTAATCGATGTGTCGCGCGGCGGCACCAATCTCGAGACCTGGCTGCCGATCGATGTGCTCGCGGCCACGGACACGCCTGAGGTCCAGGCCACGCTGGCCGAATGGGACAAGAAGATCGATGAATTTGACGCAGAGAAAGATCTTGAAGACCGGATCAAGCGTCATCATCAGTATGTTGAGCGCATGAACAAGGAAGGCAAGGCAATCCCTGCGGATCGCACTGTGCCGTCTGATCTGAGGCCCGGGCCTGCCATGGATTATAACAGGCCGGGCAACTGCTATGCCAGTATGATCGCGCCCATGGCCGGTCTGCCGGTGAAGGGGGTCATCTGGCACCAGGGGTACACCAATGCGTCGTATGCGGAGGGGCATGTGATGTACACCCAGGTCTTTGCAAAGATGATAGAGGCCTGGCGTGCGGCGTTCGATAATCCGAAGATGGCGTTTGGTATTATCTCGCTCTGTACGGATGGCCCGCCCCAGACCCTGGACAACGCGCTTGAAATGATGGTTGATGAAGGCATGTACATCCGACAGGTGCAGTACCAGACCTACCTCGATTACGTGAAGGCCGGTGACAAGAACGTCGGATTTTGCAGCAGCTATGACATGCGGCGAAGCTGGTATCACCCGGGACTGAAGGTGCCTGTGGGTGAGCGCATCGCCCGGTGGGCCCTGGCCACGCAGTATGGCGAAAACATTGAGTGGAAACCGCCTCTGATCACCGGACTGAAGACTGAAGGCGGCAAGATCGTCCTGACATTCGATGTGCCTGTGGATGCGGGCAATGACAACCCCATCGAAGGCTTTGCCATTGCCGGTAAGGACCGGCATTTTCAACCGGCCAAAGCCGAGCACCTGGTCATCAGACAAGACCGCAGCAACCAGCCGGTGTACGATTACAAGACGATCTTGCTTTCCAGCCGGTATGTGGCAGATCCCATCCATTATCGCTATGCCTGGGCACGTAATCCCATGGGCAATCTCAAGCCCAGGTACAACTTTGACTCAGCGATATTGGCCACGCAGCGCAGTGATGACTGGAGGATCCACGAGGTGCCGGTCAAGTTTGGTGACACCGCTGACAGGCAGAGCATGAATCTGGCACGCCAGGCGAACCGCCTGTTCGACATGGATCGCCGCCTCAAAGACGCCCGGCACTTGCTTGATGAGCACCAGGAGAAGAACGCAGCCGAGCTCAAGCAATGGCACGGCAAGTGGAATTGATGTTTACAGAAAGGTTTAAAATGCTTCGAAAAGTCGTTTTATCATGTGTGTGCTTGACCCTGTTGTCTTGCGTGTTTGTACAGGCCCAGCCAATGCCTCGGGAAGATGTCGTCGAAGTCCCGGCCGTAGGAAAGGGCCTGTGTGTGAGTAATCTGTTTCAGACAAACATGGTGCTTCAGCGCAGCAAACCCATTGCCGTCTGGGGCTGGGCGCAGTCTGGAGAGACTGTCACGGTCTCGTTCGCAGGACAGACGGTGACGACCCGCGCCAAGTCTGATCGGTCGTGGCAGGTGACACTCGAGGCCATGTCGGCCAGCGCCGAGGCGCAGGTCATGACAATCAAGGGAGACACAAAGACACTGACACTGGACAACATCCTCATCGGTGACGTGTGGATACTGGGCGGGCAGAGCAACATGGAATTCGAGATCGCCAAGGTCAACGACGGGGCCCTGGAAATCGTGTCCGCGAACTTTCCCCAGATCCGGCTGCTGAGCATGCCCTGGGGCAAGGGCTTTGAGTCGGTCAAGAGTTTTGAACGCTTGCACGAGTGGAGTGCCTGGTTCAGCCGGCATTTCCGCAAGGGCGACTGGGACGTGTGTACGCCTGACACGGTCAAGGAATTCACCGCCATCGGGTATGTGTTCGGGCGGCGTGTGCACATGGCCACTCAGGTGCCGATCGGGCTGATTGACACGTCGATTGGCGGGACCACGGTGGAGACCTGGACGCCGCGATCTGTACTGGAGCAGATCCAGGGCGAGGAGACTCGAAACAAACTGCAGGAATGGAAAGACAAGATCGCTGCGTACGACGCGCAGGCCGACCTGAAGAAGCGTATCGAAAACTACGAACGTAGAAAACAGAACCTGGCCAACCAGGGCAATCCCTTGCCCGCAGACAGTCAGCCCCCCAGTGACCTGCTGCCAGGCCCTGTGGCAGACAAGAACCGTCCCGGCTACTGCTATGCCAGTGTGATTCGGCCCCTGGAAGGCCTTTCCGTGAAGGGCGCTGTTTTTCACCAGGGGTACAACAATTGCTTTGAGGGTTCTGCCGGGGCACGCATGTACTCTCAGATCTTCGGAAAGATGATCACGGCCTGGCGCTCGGCGTTCAAAGATGCGCACATGCCGTTCTGTATCATGTCACTGTGTACCGAGGGTCCGCCGCAGACCCTGGAGAATTTTACCGAATCGATGTATAATGTGGGTCCGCTCATCAGAGAGGTGCAGTACAGGACGTTCAGAGATTTTTATCAGGCCGGTGACAAGGGCATCGGCTTTGTCAGCTCCTTTGACCTTCGAAAGAGTTGGTACCACCCGCAGATCAAGATCCCGGCAGGTGAACGCGCAGCCAAATGGGCGCTGGTATCTCAGTACGAGACCCTTCAAGGCAGAGACGCGGATCTGTACTGGTTGCCCCCCACGATCAAGGAGGTCGATATGGGAAACGGTCAGATTCGGCTGACCATGAGCACGGCGGTTCAAACCAGAGACGACAGCGACGGCAAGATGATGGGGTTCGCCGTGGCCGGCCAGGATCGCCGGTTCTATCCTGCGGACATCCAGTGGGGCACGGATGGGTCCGTGGACAATCGCAATCAGCCAAGGATTCAGCGTCACATCCTCATGCTGACCAGCCCCCTTGTCCCGAAGCCCGTCCATTTTCGTCATGCCTGGGCGAGAAATCCCATATCGAACATCGTGAACGGGCAGGGCATCCCCCTGGCCACACAGCGAAGCGACGACTGGGTTCTCGAAGAAACGCCCGTGAAGGTCGCGGATTTTGACAACAAGACAAGCCGGCAGATTTCCAATGAGATTCGTAAAATGCTCAGACAGGCTGACATGGAACGACGCATTCGGGAGGCAGAGGCCACCCTGGCAGAACTGAAACCCGCGTATGAAAAGGCTCAAGCCGAGATGCAGAAGGGCAAATAGGCCATCGAATATGTGTGAGGCAAAATGTCAGCATTTTATCGAAAGGAATGATAGTCATGAAAACCTCAAGCCGGATGAGTTCAACTGTGTGGTCAGTGCTGCTGGCCCTGTGTGTCGGTGGTGTGACACTGTGCGGCTGTGCCGGTTCCGGTGACAGGGTGTCGCAGGACGCATTTCTCAACCCGCCTCTGGAGGCACGGCCTGGTGCGTATTGGTGCTGGCTGAACGGTTATGTAGATCATGCGCAGATGACCCGTGAAATGGAAGAGGCCAAGGCCCTGGGCATGCGCGGCTTCGAGATCTGGGATGTGGGTGTGATCCGGCCTGTGGGCATGGTGCCAAAGGGGCCGGCCTTTCTGGGCGAAGCGTCCCTGAAGACCATCAAGCATGCCATGACAGAGGCCAGGCGTCTCGGCCTTGAACTCAATATGATTGCCGCGAGCAGTTGGAATGCCGGCGGGTCCTGGGTGAAGAAATCCGACGGCAGCAAACGCATTGCCAGCAGTGCGTTGGATGTGACCGGCCCGTTGAAGCTTGATACACGGTTGCCTGTGCCTTGTGACAGCAATACCTATTATGATGATATTTCCGTAATGGCGGTTGCGCAGTCCAACGACAAGAGACTCGTGTCCCCGGATGCCGGGATCGACCTGACAGACAAGATGGACGGCACAGGCAGACTCCAATGGGACGTGCCCCACGGCGACTGGACGATCCTTCGGTTTGTGTGCCGCGGTACGAATCAGAAACTGGTCGTGCCCAGCCCCAACTCAAACGGTTTGATCATTGATCATCTCAGCGCAGGTGCCACTGAAAGGCACATGCTGCACATGATCAATAAGCTGGGCGAGATCGATCCGGGGCACAAGATTCTGAAGATCATGTCGCACGACAGTTATGAGGTCAACCCGGCCAATGACTGGACCGAGGATTTTGTGGATGAGTTCAAGACACGGCGTGATTACGACCCCATCAAATACCTGCCCCTCCTGGAAGGCTGGCAACTCGATGATACGGCCGTGCAAGCGCGTTTCATGGCAGACTATCGCAAGACCGTGGGTGAACTTATCACAGAACGGCATTTCCGCCTGAGTCGGGAGATCCTGAACCGTCACGGCATGCAGCTCTGCGCAGAAGCAGGTCACGGCGGGTATCCCCGTGTCGATCCGATCTGGGCGCTCGGCGAGGCCGACATCCCGCGCGGTGAGTTTTGGAACGGCAAGCAGTTCTGGGTGACCAAGGAGGCGGCCAGTGCCGCCAATCTCTACGCACGCAAATACGTGGATTCAGAATCCTTCACGGGCTGGCGCTACTGGCTCGACGGGCCTTCCCACTACAAGCAGCTCTTTGATGTGGCCCTCTGTGACGGCCTGAATCGGGTGACCTTCCACACCTTCGCACACAACCCGCCAGAGGCCGGCCTGCCCGGGTACGTGTACCATGCAGGCGAGCACTTCAATGCCAACAATACCTGGTGGACACAGTCCGGCCCCATGCTCACATACATGGCACGCTGTTGTTATCTGATGCAGCAGGGCACGTACGTGGCGGACGCCTGTTTCTACTACGGGGACATGACGCCCAACCTGGTGCCGCCCCGGCGCATTGATCCCAATATCAAGCCCATCTATGCGATGGACAGGTGCCTGCACTGCGGCAAGCCCGTGGCCGTAAATTTCCGGACACTGGGCGAGGGCTATGGATACGATTACATCGATGCCCGATCCATTCTCGACCGCATGACCGTGGATCCCAAGACCGGCCAACTGGTCGTGGGTGACATGCGATACAGAATCATGGTCCTGCCGGATCATGACCACATCTGTCTGGAGGTCCTGGAGAAGATCGAGGCCCTGGTTGAGCAGGGTGCCACCATTGTCGGGTCTGTGCGCCCCGTGCGCACCAATTCCCTGACAGGGTTTCCCAAGGCTGACGATCGGGTCGCAGCCATCACAAGGCGGTTCTGGCCGTTTCAGGAGAACAATCCCCACACGCGCACCTTCGGCCAGGGCAGGGTCTTTACGCACATGACCTCTCGAGAAGTACTCGACAGGATCGGCATCAAGCCGGACTTCACTGTGTTAAAGGGCGGCACACAGGAAGGGCCCCTGCGCATCGACTCCATCCATCGCCGCACGGACCATGCAGATGTGTATTTTGTGTGCAACAGTGCCAAGGAAACCCGGACCGTGACCTGTCGTTTCCGCGACGCCCAGGGCAGGGCCGAACTCTGGGATCCTGTGACAGGTGACATCTGTTCGGCCCATGTGGTCAAGCGCCATGACGATAAGGCCTGCGATGTCCAGCTGCATTTGCCGGCCTTGGGCTCTGTATTCGTGGTGTTCCGTGATGACGGAGCCGCGCCAACCACGAAGGACAGTCCCATGAGGGCTGCTGAGGCCAAGAAGAGGCCGATCACCGGTCCATGGACCGTTTCCTTTCAACCGGGCCGTCTGGCCCCGGCGTCTGTGCAGTGGGATGAACTGATCGACTGGACCACGTCACCGGTGGACGGCATCAAGTACTTCTCAGGCACTGCGACCTACGCCATGGAGTTCGCCATGCCCGATGATGCTGATCAGGATCACTGGCTGGATCTCGGAGACGTACGCGAGGTGGCCGAGGTACGCATGGACGGGCAGGACCTGGGCACGGCCTGGACGTATCCGTTCCGCGTGACAGTGCCCGCCAACCTGCTCAACCAGGGGACACACAGGCTGGAGATTGCGGTGACCAATGTGTGGAACAACCGCCTGGTGGGCGACCTGTTCCTGGACGAAGAAGACCGCGTCACACGCACGAACAAGGCCGGCAAAAGCAAAGACACTCCGCTGGTGTCGTCAGGTCTGCGGGGGCCGGTGACACTCGAGCCGGTGCATTGACCCCGAAGACGTTCGCGCCAAATCGTTCATCAGGAGACAATTGTGAAAGCCATAAAATACGCTGTTGCCGTACTTTTCGTGGTTGTGTTGCTTGCAGGTTGCAGCAGTCCGGGCCCATACCATCGAGAGCTGGCTCAGGGATTCAAGGATCCTGGCAATGACGCGCGGCCCAGGGCCTATTGGAACTGGTTGAACGGTGCAGTCACGCATGACGGGTTGACGCGTGACCTGGAAGAGGCCAAAGACAAGGGACTCGGCGGTCTGGAAATGTGGGACACAGAGGCCATGCGCAATCCGGACGGATTTGTGCCTGCAGGCCCGCCCTTTATGGGCCCGGAATCAGTGGCTGCCATGCATCATGCCATGAATGAGGCCAAACGCCTGGATCTCGACCTGGGACTGATCACGTCCAGCGGCTGGAATGCAGGCGGACCGTGGGTGCCTCCGGCCCTGGCCAGCAAGAATCTCTTCCACTCCAATGTCGTGGTCACGGGCCCTGCGGCCATCAAACAGGCACTGGCATTTCCCGAGGTGCCTGCGCGCTGCCCCAGGGGGGGCGACGGTCTGCCGCAATGGTATCAGGATGTGGCCGTGCTGGCCTGGCCTGACTCGCAGGACAAGATCCTGCCTGATCTTTCCAGGGTGATCGATCTGACGGACCGGTTTGACCAGGGTACATTAACCTGGCAGGTCCCTGCAGGAAGATGGCAGGTCTTTCGCTATGTGTGCACCAACAATGGCCAGCAGTTGATTGCAGCCAGCCCCAATTCAAAGGGGCCGTTCATCGATTTCCTGGACCCGGAGGCCACACGGTTTCACTTTGAATACATCATAGGCAAACTCGGCTTGAAAAAAGGCGGCGATTCTGACAGTCCCTTAAAAACGCTCGAGGTCGACAGCATGGAACTGCACGCAGGGATTCAGTGGACACCGAAATTTTCTGACTGGTTCAAAAAGTATCATGGTTACGATCCGGTGGCATGGCTCCCGGCTTTGTCCGGCTGGACTGTCAAGGACAAGGACACCAGCGCACGGTTCGTTTACGACTACCAGAAGACTGTGAGCGATCTCTTGATATTCAGTCACTATACCACAGGGAGCCAGGTCTGCGCGGCATATGGCCTGCAACTGGCAGGTGAAGCGGGAGGCCCGGGCCCGCCGATCTGGGACAGTTGCCCTGTGGATGCGCTCAAGGCCCTGGGCCAGGTTGACATCCCCCGCGGGGAGTTCTGGATTCAGAGTCCTCGAGACATCTTCCTGATCAAGGAGATCGCCTCAGCCGCGCACATCTACGGCAAGCCGTATGTGGACGCAGAATCCTGGACCACCTGGCGCAGGTGGAAGGACAGTCCCTTTGTACGCAAGCAGCTGGTGGACAGGGCCTTTTGTGAGGGCCTCAACCGTATCACGTACCACGGGTACTCGCACTCTCCCAAGGCCGTCGGGTATCCGGGACGCACGTATCATGCAGGCGTGGACATGAATCCGCAAGTTGTCTGGTGGTCCAAGGCCCGGCCCTTCATGGATTACCTGGCACGCTGCTGTCACATGCTCCAGCAGGGCCTGTTCGTGGCGGATGTGGCCTATTACTATGGGGACAGGGCGCCCAATTTCTGGCCGCCCTCTGCCATGGTCCCGGACAAGCCCATGCTTGAGGGGCTGGATGCAGGATACGATTATGACGTGGTCAACACGGATGTGATCCTCAACCGCATGTCCGTGACGCACGGGCGCCTCGTCTTGCCCGATGGCATGAGCTATCGCGTTCTCGTACTGCCTGATCAACAGGACATGCCACTCGAGGTCCTGCAAAAACTGGATAAACTGGTGTCAAAAGGCGCCACCATCCTGGGGCCCAAGCCTGTGACAGTGCCAGGCCTGAAGGACTACCCATCAAGGAACGCACGCCTTCGAGCCTTGGCGGACAGGATGTGGGGCCCCTGCAACGGGACCACGGTCAAGCAGAACCGCTACGGCCGGGGCACCGTGGTCTGGGGCCTGACCCCGAGCCAGTGGCTGGCCGGAGAATCCATTGAGCCGGACTTTGCCTGCACTGCAGAGTCGGCAGACCTGGATTACATCCACCGCCAGACCCAAGACCTTGACCTCTACTTTGTGAGAAACAAGGCCTTGTCGAAGGTCAAGGCTGATGGCCTGTTTCGTGTGCAGGGCAGAACGCCCCAGTTGTGGGATCCCACGGACGGCATGATCAGGCCGGCATTCTCTTATGGAGAAGAGGGCTCCCGAACGCGCGTGACACTCGACCTGGCACCGGGTGCCTCGATCTTCGTGATATTCGGCAGCGACGCCTCATCCAACCGGCCCGACAGCTCGGTGTTTGAGTGTTTCGAGAACGGGCTGCATGCACTCACTGACAGTCACGGCAACACGAAACAGATTGAGGTGGATACCCTGCCTGGGCCAAAAATACTGGAAGGTCAATGGACGGTTGATTTCGATCCCAGGTGGGGCGCGCCAGCCCGGATCAGATTGCCCAAGCTCATATCGTGGCCGGACCATGACCATCAGGGCGTAAAGTACTATTCCGGCGCAGCCTTTTACACCAAGACGTTGGACGTCCCCGGCGACTGGCTGGCAGACGGCCGAAGGATTCACCTGGACCTGGGTGATGTGCGCGACGTGGCGGAGGTGTTCGTCAATGGCAAATCGGCCGGCGTGCTCTGGAAGGCACCTTTCAGGGCGGATGTGACGTCGCTGGTCCAACCCGGGGCCAATCAATTGAAGATCGAGGTCATGAACCAGTGGATCAACCGCCTGATCGGGGATGAGTCTCTGGCTGCAGACAAGAGATTCACGCGCACCAACATCAGATCATTCGACAGTTCCAGGGCCAAACCCGGCACAGTCACATTTATCCAGCCCGCCGGTCTCCTGGGGCCGGTTCATCTCGTGCCGTCCGTGCAGGTCGTGCTGGGCCATGACGGTGCGTGATTTTGTTTGGCCGGTGTGGTACAATCATGGCCCAATATGGAAATAAACAGACAGAAAACGAATTATTCTAAAGGAAAGACACCATGAGACACGCAACAGCGTCATGTATTGTAATAGCAGTGATGGCGGGCATCGGTGGGGCCGGCGCCGAGGAGGCAACCTTCAAGAAGCTGACCCTGACCGACAAGTTCTACTGCGAGGGTGCGTATGCGGCAGACTTCAATCGCGACGGGCACATGGACATTGTGTCCGGACCGTACTGGTATGCGGGCCCCGATTTCCAGAAGCGGCACGAGGTTCGCGAGCCCAAGGCGTTCGATCCCAAGGGGTATTCCGACAACTTTCTCACCTTTACCGACGATTTCAACGGCGACGGCTGGGCCGATATCCTGTACCTGCCGTGGCCGGGCAAAGACTCGCAGTGGTACGAAAACCCAAAAGGTAAAGATGGGCACTGGACTGCGCATCCGGCGCTCAAAAACGTGGGAAACGAATCGCAGGTGTGGACGGATGTCGACGGTGACGGCCAGAAGGATCTGGTGTACAATATCGACGGATTCTTCGGATACGGCACATACGATACAAAAAAACCGAACGAACCCTGGACGTTCCACCCGGTTAGCGGCAAGGGCCCTTACCAGCGGTACACGCACGGCGTGGGCGCAGGCGATGTGAATGGGGATGGACGGGTCGACCTTTTAGAGGCTGTGTGCTGGTGGGAACAGCCGGCGGACCCCAAGCCCGGCGAGCCGTGGATCCGTCATGACTACGCCTTCGCCGACGCAGCCGCGCAGATATTGGTGTACGACATCGACGGGGACGGGCTGAACGACGTGGTGACAGCATGGCACTGTCACCTCTACGGTCTGGTCTGGCATCGACAGGTGCGTGACGATGCAGGCGCGATCAGCTTCGAGAAGCAGGTGATTCTGACGTCCGAGCCCAATCTGGAATCCGACGATCTGCGCATCAGTCAGCTGCACGCGTTCGACCTGGCTGACTTCAACGGCGACGGCCTGCTGGACATCCTGACCGGCAAGCGGTTCTGGGCTCACGGCCCCACCGGCGACAAGGAACCCAATGCCCCGGCCGTGGTGTACTGGTTTCAGTTGAAGCGCAACGCGGACGGCAGCGTGCAGTTCATTGCACACCGGATCGACGACGATTCCGGGGTCGGTACCCAGGTGGCGGCTGCCGATCTGAACGCCGATGGCACACCCGACGTGGTGGTCGGCAACAAGAAGGGAACGTTCGTGTTTCTCAGTCAGTAACTGGACTTTTGCAGAGTCCAAGTGTTCAGTTTTAAGTAGGCAGTTTTCAGTGTAAAAAACGCGTTCGTCTGAAAACTGAACACTGAAAAATGTATACTACAGGGCTTTTTGCAGAAGTCCTGTCAGTAATTGTGGCCGGCCTGATCCCCGTGTGCAGACCATGACCGAGCGACTCTGGACCAGCTGCAAAACAAGCGCCAAGGACCTTCTGAAATGTGTGGGTGCCGACTACCGGTAAAGGATACAATGATGTCTTGTTCGGAATTACATGGCAAATGCAGGCCGATATGCTGTAGAAACTTTGTGTCTTTCCGGTTAGTTATACCCGCACTTATGTGTTGGATCCTGGCGGGATGCAGTGACGCTCGCATGGGCCAGACAGAGGCATCCGATCCTTCGGTCAGGACGGTGCGTCACGACCTGCACTGGGCACCCGGTCCTGAACCTGCCGATCCGGATGCCAATGATATGTCCCGATGGCAGCCCGTTGAACCTGGTAGTCACTCCGGTTTTGGATCGCTGGATATGGCCTATTCAAAGAGCTTGCCGCCTGGCGATCATGTCACCGACTCAATACACCTTCAGGGATGGAAGGGGGAAAGAGTCCACTGTAAACTGCTGATCTGGTCATCTGAGAGCGAGGAACAGATCACAATAACGACAGACGGCCTTCAAAATGATCACTATCGGATCGGCAAGAAAGACATTTCCATCTCTGTGATCCAATATGTGCTCGTGGATGAATTCCTGAATGAACGCGGCGCGGCCTGCGGTCCAAGAGACAATGATAAGACGCCGGTTCACTTGAGGCCTGACATATTGAGTCCTGCGAGTGGTTTCTTGGCGCAGGGTCCGGGAACCCGCCCCGTATGGATCTCTGTGGACATACCCACGGAAGCGCCTGCAGGTCTCTATGAAGGCACTGTGTCCAGACACTCGGCCTCCGGAACAGTGGCACATCGCATCACGCTGGAAGTCCTGAATAAATCGCTGCCTGATCCTGCAGACTGGTCCTTTCACCTTGACCTGTGGCAGAATCCCTATGCTGTGGCCAGGGTTCATGAGGTTGAGGTGTGGTCCCAAGAGCATCTTGATCTCATGCGGCCCCTCTTGACCCTGCTTGCCAACGCCGGACAAAAGTGTATCACAACGACCCTGAATGACAAACCCTGGGGGGATGACAAGCCCTGTTACGATGACTTCGGCGCCATGATCAAATGGACCCGAAAAAAGGACGGCACCTGGGACTATGACTATACCTGGTTTGACCAGTATGTGGGTCTGGCCATGGCGTGCGGGATCAACAAACAAATCAATTGCTATTCCATGGTGCCGGTTGGAAACCAGTTCTCCTGGTTCGACGAGGCAACGTCCCAGACAATCCGGATTGAGGCCACACCCGAGACTGTTGAGTACGAGGATCTGTGGCGGCCCTTCCTGGTTGATTTTGCAGGCCATCTCAAGGAAAAAGGCTGGCTGGACAGGACCACGCTCGCGCTGGACGAACGGGGCCAAGAGGAGATGAAGCGTCTTTTCGAGTTCTTGAAGGACACGGCCCCGGAACTCAAGATCTCCATGGCTGGATTCTATTATGCGGATGTCAACCCTCTGATCCATGATTTCAGTTCCAACTGGAGGGATGGCGGCCGGATCCCTGAAGAAGCCATTCAATTGAGAAGGGCATCAGGCCTGGTCACCACATACTACGTGGCCTGCGGCATCCCGAGACCCAACAATTTCACGTTTTCCCCGCCATCAGAATCCTGTGTTGAAGGATGGATCGCTGCAGCCATGGGATTCGATGGCTTCCTGCGGTGGGCGGCCAATAGCTGGCCCCAGGATCCTCTGACCGATTCCAGGTACAGCAAGTGGCCAAGCGGCGATACCTACCTGGTGTATCCCTTTGCCCTCAGCTCCGTCAGGTTCGAGAGACTCAGGGAGGGGATCCAGGACTATGAAAAGATCCGGATACTCCGTGAAGACCTGGCTGGGGACCACTCTGCCAAGGCCGTCGCTGCCAGGGCAAGACTCGACAGTTTTCTCAACTCGATCGACGCGCACACGCTGGATCATTTGTCTGCTGCCCAGGTCCTCGAGCAAGGTAAACAGATCCTGTACGACATTGTCAAGTCCGTGTATACCGATCCGCCGAGCGCTGCCACTGAGGCTGCAAAAGATCGCGACCTCCAACTGTTGGGCCATCGATTCTTGACTTTCACCACGGTGGTTCGCGTCAGGCAGATCGAAGTGACGCGTGACAGGGCGATTGGGCCGGATGAATCCAGTATTCACACACCCCGGGAGGCCCGTCTTTTTCGCGAGGCCATTGAAGAGGGTTGGCCCGGCGCACGCATCACATGGGCCTTCAGCTGGCTGGCACTCAAGGATCAGCGTGCCAACTACAGGGATCTCAGGCAACTGGTGGTCCTGTATCACCACCTCTATGGCGATGAGATCACGTTCATACCGGGCGCGTATTTTTCCAACATGTACAACACGCGTGACCAGGTGAACCGCGATCTGCATGAAGGACTGGAGATGGTGTCGGACATGGTGGGCGGCGGGTATCGTCCCCAGAGTGTCATCGCCGGTTTCCTCTCGGCCGACAACCTGAGATACCTGGCCGAAGAAGAAGACATCCACGTGTGTCAAGGTACGATCTGGAGTCAGTACGCCGTGGACAACGGAGACGGAGAAGGCTCGATCTCGTACCCGTACTATCCCTCGCGCGAGCATTTCTGCAAGCCGGCCCAGGGCGAAGAAGACGTCATTGACTGTGTCAACCTGGACGGCTGGACCGTGGATTTTCTCAACGCCAGATACGCCCGCGCCAGGATCATCAATGGGATTCGCTGCGGCAGTCGCCAGGGCGTGGGCCCCATCGAGACCCTCCTGAGGCAGGGCACCGAAATAGGCCTTAAGGAAATGCTGGCGACCACGGCGGCCCATTTCGACAGGGGCTTCGAGCTGAACAGGTTTGCCTGGGTCACCACGATCTGGGAGATGGGTCTTGTGGAGGCACGCAAGATATACGGGTATCAAGGCCGCAACGGGCTGGACGGTCTTGTGATGTGGCTCTCCGAGATTCGCCGACGCTGGCCCGATGCCCGGTGTATCACAAAGGGCGAGTTCGGCCTGTTGTGGCGCGAGCAGTTCAAGAACAATGACGACATCAACTACCGGTTCGTGCAGCGAGGTTCAGGGGTTTGCGGGTCCGAACCGGAACTGGAGATCAAATGGTTCATGAACAAGGATTTCAGGATGGCGCTTCTGAGAGACTGGAAGGCAGATGCCCCTGAACAAGTCATTGACTTCACGCGCTACGACCTCCCGGCCCGCGAACCCGAAGATCCTGAACCCGGTCAGCACACCCGCAACTGGAGCCTGATGAACCGGCTCAACCAGAAGGGCACCCGCCCCCAGGACAAGCCGGTCTCTTTGGGACAATTGAGTGCCGCAGAACAGGCCATCATCCGGTGTAAATATCCGGAGTTGATACCTGAAGCGCCTGAACAACCATGATGACCTTTTGGGTTCAATGCGCAAAGACGAAGTCGTTCACAATGGCGGGTTCCAGAATCAATTCATGAATTGGGTTCGGCCCCGGGCTCGCGTCTGCAGCGTGCGCAGATAGGTCTCATACCGGTCCCTTAATTGCCTTTTGATGTCCCTGTAATTCACATCATCAGCCAGGTTATGTGATTCATCCGGATCATCCTTGAGATGATACAGTGCTTCGACTTCAGGTGACATATTGACATAACGTATGTATTTCCATGTCTCTGAACGCACGCCTCTGCTGTCGGGAATCGGAGTTTCGACGTCAATCACACCCACGTGTTCCATGAAGAAATCTGCCCTGGGTGGTTCATTCTGTCCGTTGACATGGGGATACAGGCTTTGCCCATCCATGTCAGGAGGAATCGGAATGCCGGCCAACTCCAGGATGGTTGGGGCGATATCGATATTCAGAGCAAGATTGTCAAGCCTCTTACCCCGTCGTGTGTCGGGCATGCCAGGTGCATGAATAATGATGGGGACCCGAATCGATTCGTCATACAAAAGCCACTTGCCGCCAAGACCGTGCTCGCCCCACAAGTAGCCGTTGTCCGAGAGATAAATGACCACCGTGTTCTCGTCCAGGTCCAGATCTTCGAGGGTCTGCACGATCTTTCCCACAGACCTGTCCAGGCTCTTGACACAGCGCAGGAAGTTCTTTTCGAACGTGTCTTTTGTGGCTTCGTCCTTTCTCTCATCAAAGTAACACCACCGGTTCAGCGATTTTTCCATCCAGTCAGATCGGATCGCCTGGTACGCCTCTGGTGTATCGGTCTTCCTCTTGGGAATCTGCACGTCATCGAACAGATCCTTATCACGCTCGTCCGGCTGATACGGATGGTGGGGTGATTTATAGCATACGGTCAGGCAAAACGGTTTGTCCGGGCTGCAGGATGCAAGGAAGCCCCGAGCCTCGGTGGCCAGCCATTCGGCATTGTGGATCTTTCCGTGGCCCGTGTCATGAAAATACTGGCCTTGCGTGGCCCAGGCATTGAACACATCGAATACCTTTTCCGTGCTGTCCGTGCCCATACCCCACTTACCCAGGACCCCGGTCCTGTATCCGTTGTCGTGGAGTATGGCCGGATAGGTCTTGCTCAACACGTCCGGTGTCAGGGAGGTCCTGAAATGGTTCATACCGTGGGTGCTGACATACCGCCCGGTCATGATGCTCGCCCTGGACACAGCACAAATGGGCGTGGTGACAAAGGCGTTTCTAAAGTAAACGCCGTGCTCGGCCAGCCGGTCCATGTTCGGGGTCTTCAGCTCCGGGATCAGCGGATGGTCTGCGCAGCTCAACTGATCCCATCTCTGATCATCCGCGATCAGTATTAGAAAATTGGGCCTGTGACGTTCAGGGGCCTTCACGGCCGTTCGGCACCCGGTCACGTGGATGATGGCAAGGCATCCCATTATTATCTTCAGGCTGACCTGCATGGAGAAACAATGACCGAGTCTTTGTGCGCTGTTCATGGTATCCTGCCTATCTTCTGTTGTCGTGTGCCAATGTCACTTTTACGGGTTTCTGCACATCCAGTCTGATCCAGAGGATCAAATCGTCTCCCAGGGGGCCTCTGCGCACGCCCTGTCTGAAGTCCTTTCCCTGCCTAATGTTTTTACCATCCAACGAAAGGCTCGACAATTGATCGCCCCAGTTCTTGATAATGATGGCCGGGTTCAACAGGGGCGAGTCCCGGGACGCATCCAACACAAACGTGCAGGGCGTCACATCACGCGCATCCGTTCTTTCAATCAGGTAGGCCCGTTCCGACTGATCATAGAGTCCCCCCCTGTAGGCCTTCGAAGTCAGTGTCATGGCCGGAGCCTGCAGCCATGACCTGGCCAGCGGCACCAGTGCATCGGCCTGCTTGTCCGTCATGCCCTGGAGCATGATCCGGGTTCGCGTGGTCTCTGTGTAGGCATGATCCTTCCACTGGACAAATGTCGTGAGGTTGAAGTGGCTGGGACGATCCGGTGTGGTCACCCATCTGCCGTCTCCAGGCACCTGCGCCACGGGCCAGTGGTTCCACCATCCATACACAGAGGGCACTGGGTCCTGCCTGTATCCCTTGGCCATCTTGGCAGCATAGGTCCTGAAAAAGGGCGAGTCCCAGGTCCCTTCCACGGTCTTGACAGGCTCAGGGGACACAATGAAGAAGGGCCGGTATTGTGATTTGAGATGCACATACGACATGTTTGCGCCTGCAGGGTCTGGCATTTCCACTGTCAGACCGCCATCATGCCATGAATAGGTCTCCACCTCCCCTGACATGTTGACCAGAGACACCGCGTCTGTTTCTATCACATCATCCGGATATTTGCCAGGAGGCAGCACCACGATCTGTTCGACCCAGTCGTGTTTGCGCTCAGGCCGGGAATAGTGCAAAGCCATCTTTCTGACACCCACTTGGTCAGGATATAGTGTATGGAATTCATCACACCATTCCCCCCGGCCGTCGTCTCCCACAGCCGCCACGGTATATTCAGCGTCAGATAGCGCGTAACGCCAGTGTATGACCACGCGGGCCTCTGTGTTTTCGATCACCCTGACGTGGGAATACCGGCATTGCCGATCCATGATCGGTTCTGCACAACTGACCACATCACTGCCCCATGTTTCCAGCCACTCGTTCAGGTACCAGATCCCGTTTTCAGTGACCCAGCATGGTACGAAGCTTGCCCCTCGCCAGAATACCAGCTGGACAGGTGACTGATCAAACCGCACATACACATCCGGCACGTCACTGACACGCCACAGATCGTCCCATTCCTTGTAATAGTCGAGTTTCGTGTAGAAGGCCCCAAAACTCCCTGATCCTGCAGGCCCTGTGGGCAGACGATCCCGGGCGCTCAAGGCCGGCACAGGCAGAGTCTTGACAGCACCACACTCGCGACTGATCTGGTCCTGCGTCTTTGCCCCCTCGGATATTGTTATCTCATCCAGCAATCCGTCCATATAAAACAACATGTTCTCTGTGGTCAGTTGGAACTCCTGCCACGTTTGGGGCCTGTTGTTCCTGCCGATTGTCAGAGCACCATTGCGTGCAGGGACATACTCACCCTGAATCGCAGCCGCGCCCGTCTCTTTTCCGTTGATGAAGAGCGAGATCCTTTTGTCCGGTTCAAACACGGCTGCCACGTGTGTCCACTGTTTTAACGGGATGGTCTGTTCGGTCGCGGCCTCATACCATGAACTCCCTGCGGCAATTTGAAAACCCACACGACCTTCCTGATCAATGCCAAAGAAGAATCCCTTGACTTTCGGGGTAGAACAATCAACCACCGGAGACCATGACCATGGGTAACTCGCCAGCGCGATCCATGCCTCCACTGTAAACGCCCCAGCCGGTCTGGTCGAATCGTGCCGATCCCTTCTGATATAGGTGCGAAAGCCATCCAGCTTGATGGCATGACCCTTCACACCCGGGACGTACTCATAATGGCCATACACAGCGTCCTTTTTCTGCTGTATTTCATCCAGCACCGCCTGTTCGCTTTCCCTGTCAAAGGACCACCAGCAGATCTTTTCGGTGGCAGATGATTCCGTCTGCGCCTGGGACGAGGGGATGACAAGACCGGCAAAAAACACGGCCCACACACAAATCAGCAGCACGAAGTTATTTAGATTCCTATTCATGGTCGTCTGAGATCTCCGATTTAAAACGGTATTCAACACGATTCAGTCATTTTGAGCCTCATAATGTTACCAGAATCATCTCGATCTCTCAAGCATTGGTCAGGGAGGTCTTGGAATCACACCACTCATCTTGAATGGAGTACTTTACTCAACCTCCGCTGTACACTAGAATACCCTTGCCTGCATGCGATCCGGAGACAACCGCCGTTCTCGGTATTGCGGGCAATACGTGCCCTTGACAGCGCACAGGAAAGACGCGAAGATCGATATCGTTGTTAGTCGGGGATTATGCCCGTGAACAGGTGATTGTCAGGCGTCGGTACAGGGAGTTGGTACGTGGCGTCTCCAAAACAGAAAGGGTAACAGAACGTGACAGAGTCTGCATGTTGCCTTGGTCGACGAGGCTTTCTCAAGCAGCTTGGCATGGCCACGATGGTGGGCTTGACAGGCCTGCCTTGGACCGTGAGTGTGTCCGGCACGGCTGCACCTCTGAATAAACCTAATATTCTCTTCATATTCTCGGATGACCTGTCGTATCGAGATTTGAGCTGCTACGGACAGACACACTATGTCACGCCCAATCTTGACACACTGGCCATGAGTGGATTGCGCTTCACGAACGCGTATGCCGGATCCCCGGAGTGTGCACCGTCCCGCGCAAGCCTCATGACCGGCATGCACATGGGACATTGCCGCATCCGTGCCAATCGATCGGTGCGCGGACAGGATCATCTCCTGGCCGGGGACGTGACCATGGCCGAGGTCCTGAAACAGGCAGGCTACGCCACCGGCTTTATCGGCAAGTGGGGCATTGGCCTGCCCGGCACCGAAGGCACGCCTGACAAACAGGGATTTGATTTTTCCTATGGATACTACGATCAACTGCGTGCGCATGGTTTCTATCCCCATTACCTCATGCGCAATGGCAATCCCGAGGCGCTCCCTGAGAATTACGGGTTCGATATGGATTTCGCCTACAAGCACAACTCGGACAAACGTGGCCAATATAACAATGTCTACGATGAAAATGGCCGCTTGGTCCCGCGTGGCGTCAAGGACCCAGCCAAGGCGCAATATTCCGAAGACCTCTTTCAAAAAGAGGCACTCGGGTTCATTCGAACGCATAAAGACACGCCGTTTTTTCTGTACTATGCCACGCAGCTTCCACACGGCCCGTGCATCACGCCTGACCTTGGAAGATTCAAAGACAGACCCTGGGACCAGAAGCACAAGGAATGGGCTGCCATGGTGGAGCACATGGACCGGAGTGTGGGGCATATGGTGAGTCAGCTCGAGGCCTGCGGGATTCTGGACAACACGATCATCTTCTTTGCAGGTGACAACGGCTACAGCCAGTGGGGGTACTTTGCCAGGCCTGCCCATGAGGATGATCCTGTGTTCAAGAACAAGGGGCCGTGGCCCAAGGGGAAATTCACCTGTACCCATGAAGGCGGGATGCGCGTGCCGTTCTTTGCTTACTGGAAGGGAAAGATCGAGGCGCAAGAGAACGACCACGTCTGCGCCTTGTATGACATGCTGGCCACAACCGCCGACCTGGCCGGCGTGAGCCCTCCCACGACGGACGGCATCAGCCTGGTCCCGACACTGCTGGGAAGGCCCGATGAACAACGCACCCATGCCTATCTCTACTGGGAAAACGGAACCCAGTCCTCGCACGCGCAGAGCGTACGCATGGACCGATGGTGGGCATTTCGTCCGCACCCTGACAGGCCCATCGCCTTGTATGACATCACCCGGGATATCAACTGCGAACAGGACCTGGCAACTGAGCATCCTGAGATTGTTGCCAGGATCAAACAGATATTTACAGACGCCCATACGGACAGTCCGTGGTACGTGAACCCGGGTGAGACCAGGATACAGATTGACGCGAAACAGCAGAACGCGCAGAGATCCGGGCAAATGCAGGATCCTGTTAAAGCCAATACCCTTTACAAAGGACGCAGTGATGAGGAATAATCTGACACGGGGCGCAGCGATTGTAGTGTGTGCATTGGCCTGCCATACAGTGACATCGCAGCCGACTTCCCTGCCGCAGAAGATCAACTGGCCGGTATTCATGCATCAGCATGACATGACGTTCGATAGGCTGCCGCAGAACTGGACTGAGGCGCCTCACTTCGGCAATGCCATGGTGGGCTCCATGCTGTACCAGGCAGGGGATACCCTTCGCCTGCAGGTGTTTCGCGCAGATGTACATGACCATCGTGACAACACGTACGGCTGGACTGCATACAGCCGGCCCCGTCTCCAGATAGGCCATTTTTCTCTGCATCCTGTGGGTAAACTCCTGGGCTGCCAGTGGCGCAAGGATCTCTGGAATGCTGAATTAACAGGCACGATCACCACGGACCAGGGCGAGATTCGGATTCGTCACTTCACCCATGCCGACGACATGGCCATTGTCACGGAGCTCGCGCCGTCCACTGGCGAGCAGGGATGTCACTGGACCTGGCACCCTGTCGAGGCACGTACGACACGCGGGGGATATCCCACGGATGCTGCCGGTATTGAGAGGTTCGCCAGGAGCTACGGCGAGCACTATGCCAAGACCCTGAAGGTCTACAAGGCCAATCCGGCAGGGCGTCAGGAAGAAAGGGGCCCTGTGTCCGTGTGGGTCCAGGATTTCCTGGCTGGCGGCCAGTATGCCACGGCCTGGCAAGAGCAGGTCACTGGCCGGACGCGCACGCACCTGGTCAGTATTGCACACACCTATCCCGAGTCCACGGCTGCAGACACGGCCGCGGCAGACGTGACACGCTGTCTGTCATTGGATCGGTCCACCTGGGTGAACCGTCACCGCACCTGGTGGCATGACTATTATCCCAGGAGTTTTGTCACGATCCCGGACAAGGGTCTGGAGTCGCTCTACTGGCAGACCGTGTATCGCTTCGGCTGTACTGCCAGAGCAGGGCGATGCATCGTGGACACGGCGGGCCTCTGGTTTCAGGGCAAGTCCTGGCCGTACTTCACCATGGACTGGAATATCCAGTCTGCGTTGTGGCCCGTGTACGCGGCCAATCGACTGGAGCAGGGCCAGGCCCTGGTGGATCGACTTTATGAGACACGCCAGGCATTGATCCAGGCCGTGCGTCCGACAGCGTGGCAGACCGACTCGGCCTATCTGCCCATTGCCGTGGCGTGGGACATGCAGGGAAGCCGTGAGGGTGACATGCGTTACTACGATCTCGTGGGCAACCTGCCGTGGGTCATGCATAACATGTGGTGGCAGTACCGTTTTTCCATGGACGATCACATGCTGCGTGACAAGATCTATCCCCTGCTGCGCAGGAGTGTCAACCTCTACTTCCACCTGGTGGAGGAGACCGGTGACGGCAGGCTGCGTCTGGCCCCGACCTACTCCCCGGAGACGGGCGTGGCCAAGGACTGCAACTTCGACCTGGCCCTGTTCAAATGGGGCTGTTTCACACTGCTCAAGGCCAGCGAACGTCTGGGCATCGATGATCCGCTCATCCCGCGGTGGCGAGACGTGACGCGGCGTCTCGTGGACTACCCCCATGATGAATACGGATTCATGCTGGGGCGTGACCGAACGTCCCCCAAGAATCACCAGCACTTTTCCAACCTCTTGATGATCTACCCCCTCTACCTGGTGAATATCGAACAGCCTGGCACTGCCGATGTGCTGCGGCGTTCGTTCGAGCGTGCCCTGAGCACTGCCGGACCGGGCCAGAGACAGGCCATGGTGCAGGCCCATGCCGGCCCCATTGGCACGGCCCAGGGACTGGGGGACGAGGCCTTAAAGAGTCTGAAGCTCCTGCAGGGCGACCTCTATCCCAATGGCCTGTGGTACGAAAGTCCCTGTATTGAATCCACGCTGGCCCTGGCCAACATCATCCAGGACATGCTCATCCAGAGCTGGAGCGATCCTGCCAAAGAGGAGTCCGGGCCCATTCGCGTGTTCCCGGCAGTGCCCTCGGCCTGGCAAGATATCGAGTTCCGTGACTTACGCGCAGAAGGCGCGTTCCTCGTGTCTGCAAAACGTACGGCCGGGCGCACCGAATGGGTGCGCATCAAGAGTCTGGCAGGCGAACCCTGTCGTGTCCGTCCCGGCTTTGACGGTCAGGTCCAAATCCAAAGTGACCGCCCGCTCAATCTCAAACCCGTGTCACCTGGCATCTTTGAGATTGATATGCAACAGGGCGACAACGTGCTATTATATGACCAGACAATGAAGGAATGAGAATGATGACTCAAAGAGCCCCCTACAGAACCGTATTGTGTCTTGCTGCCACGGCCATGATGATCCTTGCGATCCCTGCCGCTGCCGCTGAGATTCCGGCTCAGTTGCCTGATCAGGACCTGGCCAGGATGCAGGCAGACTTCCTGGCATTGAAGTTCGGCATGTTCATCCATTACAACATGGCCACGTACAAGGGGGTGCAGTGGGTGTCTGGCTATGTCAGTCCCGCGGATTTCAATCCGGGTGCGCCAGTCGACACGGACGCCTGGGCGGATGCGGCTGTGTCAGCGGGCATGACGTATGGTGTGCTCACAGCCAAACATGTGGCCGGTTTCTGTCTGTGGGACAGTCAGTACACCACGTATGACGTGATGCATCCCGACTGTCCATACCAGCAGGACCTCGTGGCACAGTTTATCAAATCCTTCAAGAGCCGGGGCCTCAAGGTGGGACTCTATTACGCCTGGCGCCACCCCGGTTTTGACGATAAATACAAGGTCCTGCCGCCCGAATGCGACCCTGCGACCCACACGCTGGAAGAACAGAATGCATTTCAGAAGGCGCAGATCGCGGAGCTTCTGACAAAGTACCCGGATGTGTTTTACATCTGGAACGACGCACTCGACGACCAGGTCATGCCGGCCCACGAGATCCTGACCCACATTCGGTCCATCCGTCCAAACACCCTGGCCAGTGCCAACTGGTGGAGCTGGGCCAAGAAGGGCACGCCGTACGTGGACATTGCTGTCAAGGAGGTCAGAGACTTCCCAGAGACAAACACATCGCCTGGCGAGACCTGCTGGCAACTGGAACAGAAATGGTTCTGGGAAGACGGATTCAAGGCGCGCAGCGTCAAGGGCATTATGGATCGCATGGTCAGGGCGCACAGCAGGCACTCGAATTTCCTGCTCAACGTGGGTCCGGATCGGCGCGGCGCCATTGTGCCATCCAGCATTGAAGTCCTGGCTGAAATCGGAAGGCTTCGCAAGTCGGATACAACGGGCGGCCCGTCTCAGTAGAGTACGCGGACTGGTGAATAGAGGTGGATTCAATCACAATGAATTTTAACGACAGGACTTTTGCAAAAAGCCCTGTAGTATATAGTTTTCAGTGTTCAGTTTTCAGAAGAACGCGTTTTTTACACTGAAAACTGCCTACCGAAAACTGAACACTTGGACTTTGCAAAAGTCCAGTTAACGACACAGAATGGGAGCTATCATGCGTCACAGACCACATATGTATCTAGTGTCAATGCTGCTGATGTTCAACCTGTGCATGGGAAATGCTGGGGCTGGCCTACTCAAGACGCACGGCATCTTTTCGAGCCACATGGTCCTGCAGCGTGACAAGCCCATTATGGTGTGGGGCTGGGCCCAGCCGGGCCACAGCGTGTCCGTGCACTTCGGCCAGGCCAAGGCCGAGGCAGCCGCTGACCGCGAGACGGGTCGCTGGGCCGTGACTTTCCCTGCGCGCCCGGCCGATTTCACGGGCCTGACCCTGACCGTGACCTCGGGCGATGAGACGATCGTCATGGACGATATTCTCATCGGTGACCTGTGGGTCATGAACGGCCAGAGCAACATGGCCTTTGGCCTGCGCGGGACCTATGACGCGGACATGGAGGCGGTTACATCGCACCTGCCCCTGCTGCGTCGTGTGGGCATTTCGCCCAATGAGTCGTACAGGCTCCAGACGGATCTCCCTGAAGACAAGGTGACCGGCTGGACCGTGTGTACGCCGGAGACAGCGCCCGGGTTTTCCTCCATCGGCTACTCGTTCGGGGCACGCCTGCAGCGGGCCCTTCAGATTCCCATTGGCATCATCGACAATGCACGGGGCGGTGCGTCCATAGAGAGCCTGGTGCCGCGCCACACCTTCAAGAACCATCCACTGGCCGCTCGCTATCTCGAGTCCGTTGAGATGCGGCGTGCAGACTTCGACTGGGATGCGGCCATGAAGCCCCTCATCGAAAAATGGGAGACAACCGTGGCCCAACAGCGTGACCAGGGCCTGCTTCAGGACAAGCTGCCGCCCAGGCCCACGCGCAAAGATCTGAGATCCTGGAACGTACCGGGACGCAGCCCCAGTGATGCGGCTGCGTGCTACAACGGCATGTTCGGTGTGTTCAAGGGTCTCAACATCAAGGGTGTGCTCTTTCACCAGGGCTACAACAATGCCATGGGCACGAGCTGCTGGCCCAAACGCTACCGGGTTCTGATGAAGCTCATGGTCCAGGGCTGGCGCCAGGATTTCAACGACCCGACCCTGCCCGTGGGGGTCATCGGCTTTTGTGCGGGCAGTATTCCGCAGACACGGGACAACTTCGAGGTCTGGTCCGTGTCACCGGGGGCATTCATTCGGGAGGCGCAGCGTCTGGGCCTTGCCGACCTGAACGATCCGACACACACGGCGTTTCTGCCCGCGTATGACATCCAGATTCCGGGTCTGCATCCGCAGAAGAAACAGACTCATGCCGTGCGTGCGGCACGCTGGGCACTGAACCGGGTGTACGGGATGCGCATCGACTGGGACACGGCATCTCTGGTCTCGGCGGAGCCCTTGGGCGATGCCATGCTGCTGACCTTTGACAAGCCGGTGATGCCGGATGACATGTCCATGGTCCTGGAAGGATTCTCCATTGCCGATCAATCGGGCAAGTTCTATATGGCCCACGCCGTGCAGCCCTTGAAAAAGGACGTGGGCGTCTGGAACGTGGCCAACAAGAACTGTGAGACGACCGAGGTCCTGGTATGGAGCCCGCTGGTCAAGGCGCCGGCGGCAGTACGTTATGCGTGGGCCACCAGTCCCATGGGCAATCTCAAGGTCAACGGCAAGCCGTGGCTGCCCCTGGCCAGTTTCCGCACGGACACATGGGACTGGCCCGAGCAGGACGATCCATCCGAAAACGCCGTGACCCGGGCGCAGGACCGGGCCATGGCTGCCGAGGCCGCGGAACGGCTGGAGACCCGGCGCATGGAAGAGGCCGAACGGGCGGTTGAGATCCTCAAGCAGCGAGAGAGGCTGAGCAGGCTGAAAACACCCAACGTGGTGATCCTCTATGGTGACGATGACATCCTCTGGCTTGACAAGCCCGCCGCAAACTGGGAGAAAGAGGCCATGCCCCTGGGCAATGGTCGCCTGGGGGGCATGGTCTTCGGTGGTGTGCAAGAAGAACGCATTCAGTTCAACGTGGACAGCCTCTGGACTGGCGATGAGAACCTGGCCGGGGACTATGGATCGCCCGGTATGGGGTTCTATGAGAACTTCGGCAATCTGGTTGTGGCCCTGGATGCCAGGGGGCCAGTGACAGCCTATCGACGCGAACTGAATCTCACCCGGGCCCTGTGCCGTGTGACCTACGAACACGAGGGGACGCGATTCACACGCGAGACATTCTGCAGTCATCCGGACCAGGTCCTGGTGTCCCGCATGACTGCCAGTGCCAGGGGACAGTATTCCGGGCGAATCAGGCTGGAAGGCGCTCACGGGGAGACCACCACGTCGCGACAGGGCAGGCTGACCTTCACTGGCACGCTTGCCAATGGCATGACATACGAGGCGCAGGTCCTCGCAGCGGTCGAGGGCGGGACAATCCAACAGGACGGTGACACGCTGGTGTTCAGCGGGTGCAACAGTCTCACCCTGATCCTGGGTGCAGACACAAGCTATGTCATGGACTACGCAAAAAAGTGGCAGGGCGATCACCCCCATGCACGCGTGACCCGGCAGGTGAACCAGGTCGCCAAGACGCCTTACTCAAACCTGCTCACTGCCCATGTTGAAGACACCCGGTCGCTTTACAGACGCGTGGCGATCGACCTGGGGTCCACCGACCCGGCCCAGCGTGCGCTGCCCATGGACCGGCGACTTGAGGCCATCCGAAACGGGACCGCGGACCCGGAAATGGACGCGCTCCTGTTTCAGTATGGACGGTATCTGCTGATTGCCTGTTCCAGGCCGGGCACACTGCCTGCCAATCTTCAGGGCCTGTGGAATGACCGGAACAATCCGCCCTGGCATTCAGATTATCACAGCAACATCAATGTGCAGATGAATTACTGGCTTGCAGAAACTGCCAACCTGGCTGAATGTCACATGCCCCTGTTCGACCTGCTCACGGCCTCGCTTGTACCGTTTCGCAAGGCCACGAAACTGGCCTTTGGTGACGACATCCGGGGATTTACCATCCGCACGTCCCACAATCCGTTCGGCGGCATGGGGTGGAAATGGAACCTGCCTGCCAGCGCCTGGTATGCCCAGCATTTCTGGGAACACTATGCCTTTGGACAGGACAGGCCATATCTCGAGACCGTGGCGTATCCGTATCTCAAGGAAGTCTGCCACTACTGGGAGGATCACCTGAAGACACTCCCCGACGGTCGGCTGGTGGCACCCGATGGCTGGTCACCGGAGCATGGTGACACTGAGGACGGCGTGTCGTACGATCAGCAGATCATCTGGGACCTGTTCAGCAATACGATTGAAGCGGCAGAGGCCCTGGGTACAGACGCCGACTTTCGCAAAAAGCTCTCCGGCATGCGAGACAGGTTGGTGGGACCGAAGATTGGACAATGGGGACAGCTTCAGGAATGGATGGAAGACAAGGACGATCCCAACGATCAGCACAGACACGTGTCTCACATGTTCGCCGTGTATCCGGGCCGTCAGATCTCTCTCAGCCAAACGCCCGAGCTTGCACGAGCCGCGGCCGTGTCACTCAAGGCCCGCGGGTTCGGGACTGTGGTCGGCTGGGCCAATGCCTGGAAAACAGCCCTGTGGGCCAGACTGCTGGATGCGGAGAATGCCTACACATACTATCACAAGGAAGTCTCTGCCAATGCGTTTCCCAACCTGTGGAACGGCTGCTGGCCGGGACGTATCTTCCAGATCGACGGCAATTTCGGCATCACGGCCGGTGCCATTGAGATGCTCCTTCAATCCCATGCCGGCGAGATTCATCTGCTGCCGGCCCTGCCCACAGCCTGGGCCACGGGATCGGTCAAGGGCCTGCGCGCACGCGGGGGATTTGACGTGGACATGCAGTGGAAGGACGGCGAGCTTGTGTCAGCCGCACTGCACAGCCGACCCGGCTCACAATGCACGGTGCGGTACAGGGACAAGAGACTGAACCTGGACATCAAGGCTGGGGAAAAGGTCGAACTGATCGGCAGAGATCTGCTTGCTGCTGGTGATAGAAGAGGATCTTCCGACGATCAAGAGTAGGGGTCGAAAGGCAATGCAGAATCCCTCATAGGCCCTGTTAAATAAATGGACATCTCATGGTTCAAGGTGATTGTGACACCCGTCAATCAAGTGTTAAGAATCTGCTGGCTTCACTCATGCCCGGCATATTCCTGATCGGGTACAACATTGGCACCGGCAGTCTGACGGCCATGAGCAAGGCCGGTGCAAACTATGGCACAGACCTGCTCTGGGCCGTGCTGCTGAGCTGTGTGATCACCTGGGTTCTGATCAATTTCTTCAGCCGGTTCACCATGGCCACGGGCATGACTGCCATGGAAGCCTACAGAACGCACCTGCATCCTGCGTATGCGTGGATCCTCTGGGGCGCACTGGCCATTATCATCCTGTCTGCACTCACGGCCATGATCGGCCTGCTGACTGACGTGCTGCTGGTCTGGTTCAAGGAGGTCTGGGCGTGGGAACCGGATCGCAAGGTCGCGGGCATGGCCCTGGCACTCCTGGTGTATGGTCTCATACTCATCGGAAACACCCGACGGTTTGAAGCCATGCTGAGCGTCATGGTGGCACTCATGGGGTTGGCGTTTATCGGTTCGGCGATCCGCTTTTTTCCTGGCATGAAAACCGTCTTACATGGTTTTGTCCCCAGGATGCCGACTGTGGCTCAAGGCAGCGACAACAGTGCCATGAGTATCCTTGCAGGCATGGTGGGCACCACGGTCTCTGTGTTTGCATTCCTGATCAGGAGCGGCCAGGTCAAGGACAAGGCCTGGACCATGGCCGATTGGAAGATTCAGAAGCGCGATGCGCTCGTTAGCGCGGTCATGATGTTTGTCCTGAGCGCGGCTGTCATGTTGACGGCCGCTTCGACACTGCACACAGCCGGGCACAAGATGAATCATATTGCGGAAATGATACCCATGCTCAAGCCCCTGTTCGGATCGCTGGCACTGTTCGTCTTCGCAGTCGGTATCATGGCTGCAGGCATCTCCTCGCATCTGCCCAACATGATGATCATTCCCTGGTTGACCGATGATCTCAAGGGCCGAGTGCGCACAACACGCACCTGTAAAAAGAGAGTGGTCCTGGGAGGACTGACCGTGATCAGTATGCTCGGTGTCTTCATGTCACGACCCGTGTTCCTGCTGCTGCTCTCGCAGGTCGGTATCTCGATTGTCATGCCCATGGCCCTGCTGGGCCTGATGGTGCTGTCGGCCCGTTGCATTGAAAACAGACAGCATAGACCCAGTCCCATGGAATGGGTGGTCCTCTCGTTGATTGCCTGCTTTTCTCTGTTCATGAGTTTTCAGGGCATCAGCGGGTTGATCCAGGATATGCGAACTTAGTTTATTTTATTGGGCAATCATGCAAATTACGCGACAACAGTATATTGAGTTGATGAGTTTTGGCGAGTTCGACCGTCCCATGTTCAGCGAACTGTTCGGGCCGCTGGTCGGTCTGCCTGAAGAATGGAAGGCCCAAGGGGCCAGCCCCGAAGAGATCGACATGGTCGCGTTTGACTGGGATTACGTGCCCTATGTGGACTGCGGCGCCTCCCTGGGTGCGTTCGGTACACCGGCTCCGGAGGTCATTGAAGAGGACGACGAGTACCTCGTGGAGAGGGATTACCTGGGGCGCACCACCAAGCTCTGCAAAAAAACAGCCACCATTCCCTTGCCCATGGATTATCCGATGCGTCAGCCCGAGGACTGGGAACGCTTGAAGCCTTATTTTACATTCAGTGAAGCGAGAATCGATCCGCCCCAGATTGAAAAGGCCAAGTGTCTGCAGCAGCAGGGCTGGGTCGTGCGTGCGGAAATGCCGGGTGCATGGGACATCCTGCGAGAGTTGATGGGAGAGGAGCGGGCCTGTCTGGCCATGTTCGACTGGCCGGACCTGATCCATGATATACTGGGCACGATCAGGGAGACCTGTGTCGCATGTCTTGAGCGCGTGACAGAGCAGCTGGTCATTGACCAGCTCTTTGTGCATGAGGACATGGCAGGGAAAACGGGTCCCATGGTGGGGCCCGGTCTGGTGCTCGCGTACTTCAAACCCTACTATCTTGCCTGCTGGGACCTGGTGTGCGCGCGGGGTACAAAGCTGTTTAATCAGGACAGCGACGGGGATATGCGTCCGCTGATCGAGGCGTTCCTTGAGTGCGGTGTGAATGTGATGCATCCTTGCGAGCCGAATGCCGGTATGGACATCGTTGAGATGAGAAAACAATACGGCACGCGCGTGGCCATGCTGGGCGGGATCGATAAATTCGTCCTGTATAAAGGCAAGGACGCCATTCAGGCCGAACTGGAATACAAGATGCAGCCCATGATGCAGCAGGCAGGCGGTATGGTATTCGGTCTCGACCACCGCATCCCCAATGGTGTGCCGCTTGAGAATTACCGCACCTATGTCAAGCTCGGCAGGGAAATCCTCGATTTACCGCCTTTGACATCGGAAAGCAGGGGATGGGGGCGCATGGCCTTTTGATGTTCCCCAACATCTATCTTGTTGGAAGTGTTCCAACATGTTAAAGTGGAGGCATACATCGCTGGTTCCAAAGAAAGGTCTGCGATTCATATGCTAAAATAGTCAATTTGAGAGGGCAGCATGTCAAAGGGAATCATGTTTTTTACAGTCGTTTTCATGGCCATGGCCGTTGTGACAAGCAGGGCCGAGGCGAAAGAAGAATCACTCCGCTCCGGGCTGGACTGCCCCATTCTCTTTACCAAACGCGGCAACTACCAGGGGATCCACATTTACGACACCTGTTACCAGTGGCATCCGGGCGGCGGCATCTACATCCTGGAAAATCCCTCTGATCCGCCGGACAAACACCGCCTCCGAGTCGTCATCGATGGGGACAGCGAAAACTCACTGGGCAAGGGAATGTACTTCGATCCGGATCTCTCCTTTGACGCCAAGAAAGTCCTCTTTTGTTTTAAGGGCGAACCGGACGGAAGCTCCTGCATCTACGAGATAGGGATTGACGGGAAAGGACTGAGACAGATCACCAATCCCCGGGCGGATTACCTGCCCTGTGAAGATGACGGCCAAGCCAAGTCGGTCTACCACGGGCGCAACGGTTCACTCGGGGCGGCACAGGACCTCACACCCGCGTACCTGCCCGATGGAAAGATTGTCTTCACCACAATGCGGCACAACGGGCTGGTGCCGTGCAACAATACCGGCGTGGCCATTCTCCATGTGATGAATCCGGACGGCAGCGACATCCATCCCATTTCAGTGAACAGCGAAACGGAATTTGATCCCAGCATCATGGCGGATGGCCGTATTCTCTACGGAAGATGGGAGTACGTTGACAAGACGGCGCTCACGATCCAGAGCCTCTGGACAGTGTATCCGAGTGGTACCATGGAAACG
Source organism: Phycisphaerae bacterium (assembly GCA_021736645.1). Classification (GTDB taxonomy): domain Bacteria; phylum Planctomycetota; class Phycisphaerae; order Sedimentisphaerales; family Anaerobacaceae; genus JAIPFM01. The sequence goes on from JAIPFM010000198.1 coordinate 34,257, forward strand.
GCACTCTATGCCAACAACATGGTTTTCCCTGAAGCCGTGCTTGATTCACGCCAGGTCTTTTCAGATCCGCATTACGTGGTCAGCACTTTTTCCAAGCACAACAGCACCCCGCGAGGTGCCATTGCGCTGATCGACACGCGTCTGGGAAAGAACGACCCTGAGGCGGTCTTTAATTTTTCCGACCCCGGCAATCCTCTGCGTGATACAGGTGAAGCCTGCGAGCCCTATCCGATCAACAAGGACCTCATGCTGTTCAGCGACCTGCACGGGAAAAAGAACGCCCTGTTTCTGATCAAACGCAACGAGGACGATTCCCTCACACGTGAGCTTCTTTTCAGCGACCCGGACATTGACTGTCATTCTCCCATTCCTGTGAGGCCGCAGCAGCTCGCGGCCATTCGCCCCCTTCAGGTGGACCGCAGCAAGGACTACGGCTTCTTCCTGGTGCAGGATGTGTATGAAGGAATGCCCGAAGTGGCACGCGGTTCCATCAAGACACTTCGTGTGATTGAGGAAACATCACGCGTCAGCCCATCACCCGGCGGCGGACCTTTCAACCAGACGTTCACCATTTCAGCGGCGCTGGCCTGGACCGCCAAGAACTATCTTGGCGAAGTGGCTGTGGAGGAAGACGGCAGTGCGTACTTCGAGGTCCCTGCAGGAAAGATGATCTTTTTGCAGGCCCTGGATGCCGAAGGACGATGCGTACGGAGCATGCGCACGTTCATTCAGGCAGCGCCCGGCATCACACGTAGTTGTATTGGGTGTCACGAAAACAAGAAGGCCACGTTCCTTGTCAGGAAAACGGCGGTGGCCCAGCAAAAAGAACCGCAGCAATTGCAGGATGAATCCTGGGGCTCCGGAGCGATCGACTTCCCCACCATGGTTCAGCCCATCCTGGACAAACACTGTGCAGCGTGTCATGGCGGAGAAGAAGGATTCGCTGCAGGACTCGATCTCACCGGCGGCTGGACAGAGTACTTCAACAACAGTTACGAAAACCTCGTGTCCAGGCGTGAAGTTCAGTACAAGGCCTCATTGATCGCCGGTGTTTGCTCCATGAACGGGACAGCCTACTACTCCGCCCCGATATTCCCGGCGTATGCGATCGGATCGCCGGCCGCACCGCTGGCCAGGGTCATTGTTGAGGGAGACCTCGGACACCAGAACCGTTTTGAACTGACGCGTCCTGAGAGAGACCTCATACTCGCCTGGATCGACGGGAACGGTGCCTACCACGGGACGTGGAACTACACGCCAAGGGCGTTCCAGCTTGCGGAGTGGCAGGACACAAAAAAACAGCTGATCGCGGAGATGGCAGACGCAGGCTGTGTCAAATGTCACAACACCCAGGGCGGGGGCGGACGATTTGAGCCTGACTGGTTCAATTTGAAAAACCCACAACTCAGCCGTATTCTCCGTGCGCCGCTGGCCAGGGGCGAAGACGGTTACGGCGAGGCGCTGTGTCGCGATGCGAAGGTTGATTCTTTCAGGCGGCTTCGCATTTTCAGCACCGGACAATACGAACATGCGGTTAAACCACTCGACAGTTTTCCCCAACAGGTGTGGCGCAAATGGGATAAGGGCGAAAACAGCGGCCCGCCGGTTGTCTCCTTTGCAGACACCGAAAACAGGCACTATCAGAAGATGCTCGCCATCATCCGCCAGGGCAGAGACTTGGTCCTGGCGAAGCCGCGTCTGGACATGCCGCGCGGTGAAGTCTTTGCCATTGCAGGCCGGCATCGCAACATCTACCCGGTTCGTCTGCCAAAAGAACTTCCGCATATCACAGCAGAACAACTCCCGGAAGGAGAGGTGGCACTCCGCTGGGGACTGACAACGCACACGTGGGGACTGTTCGCCGATATTTACCGAAGCAGTGAACCGGACTTCAAGCTCAGCGCAGAAACAAAAATCGCCCGTACAGAACTTGGCTGTTTTGTTGACGGTTCAGTGCTGCCCTCCGGAGAGTATTACTACAGCGTTGTGTTTGACAACGAAAAACAACGCACCCAACCTGTGCGCGTACGCGTTAAGGTCAAAGGCAGTGACCCTGTTGGGAGCCATCCGTAATCCTTGCCATTTTTTTGTGAACCCATCCATCAGTGAAAAGGAACGTGAACCATGAAGTGCAGACAAAAGCATCCGTATCCCAATGGGATTGTCTATCTGGTCAGCGTACTCGTCGTGCTGGGGGCCTTTACCCTGTGTCAAGGCGAAGAAAACAAGGAAGAAAACAAGAAGGTCTGGACCGATCCTGACACGGCACGCAAGGAAGATTCCGACTTTTCGATCCAGGGGGAATATGGGCTTGTCAAGCCGGGCGCGCCTGCGGGCGTGCAGGTGGTGGCTCTGGGGCAGGGCCGGTTCGACGCCTATGTGCTTCAGGACGGCCTGCCCGGCCTGGGGTGGACGCGCGCAAAGAAACGGGTGCGCCTGCAGGGCACACGCGAGGGGGACACGGTCAAGTTCTCGGCTCCGAACACACCAGTCTCGGCCGTGATCCGCAACAGCACGTGTCTGCTCATTGACGAGGATCGGCGGGAACACATGCTGCCGCGCATCGAACGCCGCAGTCCCACGCTTGGGGCCAAGGCGCCCAGGGGCGCGAAGGTCCTCTTTGACGGCAGCTCCGCAGCGCAGTGGGACAACGGCCAGATGGCCGGGGGGCTCTTGCTCGCCACGGGCTGCACCAGCAAGCTGCGTTTCAAGGATTACAGGCTCCATCTGGAGTTCCGTACACCCTACATGCCTTTTGCCAGAGGCCAGGGCCGCGCCAACAGCGGCGTGTACCACAGCGGACGCTGGGAAACCCAGGTCCTCGATTCCTTTGGCCTTGAAGGCATGGACAACGAATGCGGCGGCATCTATTCAATTTCAAGGCCGCGCCTCAACATGTGCCTGCCCCCGCTCGCGTGGCAGACGTACGACGTGGACTTTACGGCCGCCAAGTTCGGGCCGGACGGCACGCGGACCGCGTGGCCCCGCATCACCGTGAAGCTCAATGGCGTCCTGGTGCACGACGCCCTGGAACTGGCCAAGGACTTCACCACATCCGCCCCGATCAACGGCCCGCTTTCAGGTCCTGAGGGTCCCGTGTATATCCAGAACCACGGCAATCCCGTGGTGTATCGAAACATATGGGTCTCCACACCGTGAGTGGCTGATGCGCTGAGATACAAGCGGACCTGTTGAGTTTGCAGTGTGCATTGGCAGCGTGTGGGTGGGCGGCCTGAATCAAGACAGATGGATACCTTTTGTCAAGTTGAAGGAAAATCAGAATGCCTGGTCCAGACAGGTGAGGAGTCTCCATGAATCGCCATCATCTCTTCAGTCTCATTATCCTGGCTTGTGTCGCTCTTCTGGCAGGCTCGTCCATGCTTGAAGCAGCCGAAACCACGGCCAGGCCCAACATTCTGTTCATTCTCATTGACGACATGGGATGGAAGGATATTGGCTGTGCAGGGAGCACCTATTATGACACACCGCATATTGACCGGCTGGCCTCCCAGGGTATGCGTTTCCTGAATGCCTATTCTGCAGCGCCGGTGTGCACACCTTCCAGAGGTGCCATCTTCTCAGGGAAGTGTCCTGCACGCACACAATTGACCACGGTCTTTAACGGGCCGGCCGGTCCGGACGACCGTCTGCACGACAGGAGCAAATATCAGGGTGAAAGGGATCAGACCCTGGAAGCGAGACATCGTCATGCCCTGCCGAAAAAAGAGGTCCTGGTAGCCAAGGCCCTGGCAGACGGAGGGTACACGACCGGATTTTTCGGGAAGTGGCACATTGGGGAATGCCCCGACTATTATCCTGAGGACCGCGGTTTCCATGTGGCCAAGGGCTACAGAGCCAAACAGAATGGGGCAAGGGGCCACTGGATGAAGGATTTTTACAAAGATGCTGTGAACCTGGACGGGGTCGACAGGGACGCGTATGTGGCTGACGTGCTGACTGCTGAATGTGTGGACTTCATAACCGAATACAAGGACGGGCCCTGGCTGGCCGTGCTCTCGCATTACCTGGTTCATTCTCCTGTTCAGCCAAAGCCGGACAAGCTGGCGCGCTACAAAAACAAGCCCACCACGGATCAGAACAATCCCGGGTATGCGGCCATGGTTGAGTCTGTGGACGACAGTGTGGGGCGCGTCCTCCAGGCCATCAGCGATCTCGGGCTCGAACAGAAGACACTGGTGATATTCACATCAGACAACGGCGGATTGACACCCAAGAACACGTCAAACTATCCCCTCATGGGCGGCAAGAGCTTCCCGTTCGAGGCAGGCATGAAGGTACCGTTTATCGTGAACTGGCCGGGGAAGATCAGGCCGGGCACCTCAGAGCAGCGTATTGTGGGTATGGACATTTACCCCACAATGCTGTCTGCGGCCGGTCTCTCAATGCGTCCGGCGCAGCATGTGGACGGTCTCGACTTGATGCCGCTGCTCACACAGGGTGCGGCATTGCAGAGGCGCCCGATCATTTTTCACTATCCCCACTACACGCATGCGACCGGGCCGTTCTCTGCCATCATTGCCGACGACTGGAAGCTGATACGGTTCTACAATGATGAGCAGGGGGGCTATCTGCTCTATCACCTGGCCGTCGATCCTGAAGAGCAGAATAATGTGGCAGACACGAATGCGCCCATGCGTGACAGGTTGATCACACAGCTGGACAGTGCGTTGAGGGACATGAATGCCGAGATGCCCACAAAAAATCCGACCTTTGATCCCAACAGCCGATCCGGACGGTTCAATCTTGGGACCACAAAGGCGCTTGCGGACAAGGAGCGTGCCTTATTTAAAATGCGTTTGAATCAATAACTGCCAACCCTGACTGATACACACGAGACAAAGGAAATTAACATGAATATACGTTTATTGATTGTGCTTATGCTGTTGTCTTCCATTGGCCTTGGCAGTCAGCCAATGTGGGTGCAGGACAATGCTCAACCCGAGGGGAGCGGCAGAAGCGGTTTTGCCCTGGCTGGCAATGGTTCAGCGGCCGATGTGCTGGTGGATGCCGGTGACAGCAAAACAGTCCATCTGGCTGCCAGACTGTTTTCCGAGGATATTGAACGGGTCAGTGGTCTGAAAGCCAGTCTGAAGCAGGAGATCGCCTCTGCGTCATCGAGATGTGTGATCGTCGGTACACTCGATCATAGCCGCTTCATCAAGCGGTTGATACAGGATCATAAAATCGATGTCACGGACATTGAGAGGCAGTGGGAGAGCTGCCTGATTCAGGTCATTGACAATCCATTCAATGGCATAGAAAGGGCCCTGGTGGTGGCTGGCAGTGACAGACGAGGCGCTGCGTACGGATTGCTCGAATTGTCGAAGCAAATGGGTGTGTCACCCTGGGTGTATTTTGCTGACGTGCCGCCCAAGAAAAGAGACGCCATCATGATCAAGGCAGGCCGGTTTATACAGGCGTCGCCATCAGTCAAATATCGAGGCATCTTCATCAATGACGAGATGTGGGGACTGAGACCCTGGGCCATGAATACGCTGGCCCCGGCAGAGGGCAAGGGCATAGGGCCCACCACCTATCGCAAAGTATTTGAACTGCTCCTGAGGCTCAAGGCGAATTTCTGCTGGCCTGCCATGCATCAGCAGACCAAACCCTTCAATTTTTATGAAGACAACAGGGTCGTGGCTGACGAATACGGCATTGTGATGGGGTCTTCTCACATCGAACCCATGCTGAGGAACAACATGGGCGGTGCCGAGTGGGATCAGGAATACCCGGGCGAACCCTGGGACTATGTGAAGAACAAGGCGCACATCTATGAATACTGGGAGAAGCGCGCCAGAGAAAACGGGGAATACGAGAATGTTTATACACTGGGCAAGAGGGGCAAAGATGACGAGGCAGGCTCTGACATCACGGTACCCGTGCTTGAGGAGATTTTTGCGGATCAGCGGGCCATTCTGAAGAAGTGGGTGAATCCGGATATCACGAAGGTCCCGCAGGTTCTGGTTCCCTACACGGAAGTCCTGGGCCTGTACAACAAGGGGCTCAAGGTACCGGACGATGTGATCATCTGCTGGCCGGACGACAATTTCGGCAATATCCGCCAGCTGCCCAATCAACAGGAGCGCCAGCGGTCCGGCGGCTCCGGCATCTATTATCACTTTCAGTGGCTCAACGGGGCCACCAGCGCCTATCCCTGGCTGTATACTTCACCCCTGGCCCTGACATGGACCGAAATGAAAAAGGCCTATGACTATAATGTGAGAGATCTCTGGGTGGTCAACGTGGGGGACATCAAGCCAGCGGAAATCGGCATCGAACACTTCATGCAGATGGCCTGGGACATATCCGCCTTTCAGGAGAACGACCCCATGGGCTTCTTGAAGGCCTGGGCCACAAGAGACTTTGGCGAGGCCTATGCCTCGCGCATTGCCGGCATTATGACAAAACATTTTGAACTGGGCTATGCACGCAGACCGGAGCACATGGTGATGTACGTGGGGCGCACCAGGGAATACACGTATGACTGGTTCAGCGTGACGAACTACAACGACGAGGCGCAGCAAAGGGTGGACGCCTACGATCAGTTGATGCGGGAAACGGATGCCGTCTACGAGTCGCTGCCTGCGGAAAAGAAGGACGCCTTTTTCCAGATGGTCGCCTACAATGTCAAGGGGGCCGCACTGCATAACAAGAAGGTGATCTATGCCCAGAAATCCAATGCCTATGCCAAGCAGAACCGGGCCAGCGCCACTGTGTATGCAGCCATGGCCCAGCAGGCGGAACAGGACATCAAGGCCCTGATCAGGCACTACAACACAGAACTGATCACCGTCGGTGCCAAATGGAACCACATGGCATCCCTGCCGGGTCCCTGGGGCGCGCAGTGGCAGCAGTGGGCCATGCCGCCTCTGGGCGATTATCCGGGCAACGACGGCCCTGCAATGAACATCGCACTCGAGGGAGGTGACGATGCAAACCTGCCCGGGTTCAGTGTGTACAACAAGGATACACGGTTCATTGATCTCTACAACACAGGCAACGGTGTGGTCAACTGGTCGGCCAGGACATCTGCAGACTGGATCCAACTCAGTGAGTCGTCCGGAACCATGGCAGATGAAACAAGGGTCTGGGTGACCATTGACTGGGCAACGGCCCCCAGGGGTGCGGCACAGGACGGGCACGTGACATTTGCCTGGTCCTCGTCTTCCGTGGATGTGTGGACCGACTACGACGCCATGTCCGAGACCGAGAGGGCGGCCTTTCGGGCAGGGACACTGGGCCGCAGACGATCGGGCAATGTATTGGATGTGGCATTGTCCGTATTCAATCCCCAGTCACCTTCTATTCAGTCAGTCACCGGCTTTGTGGAAAGCCACGGCTATATTTCCATGGAGGCTGAACACTATTCAAGAAAAGTCGACAAGGTGCAGGCTGCATGGCATGTCCTCGAAGGATTGGGACGCACAGGCAACTCGGTCACTGTATTGCCCACGGACATTCCCGGCATCGTTTCCCTGGACGACATGGCCGCGAAATCACCCCTGCTTCAATATGATGTTTACACGTTTTCAGAGGGCCAGGTGGAGATCAGTTTTAACTGCATCCCGTCCAACCCGATCAATGCAGACCATGGCGTGCGTCTGGCCGTGTCCATTGACCAGGCCAGGCCTGTCATGGCATCGCGCACAGGAAGGAACGTGATTGACAATCTCATGACCTTGAAGGCCAAACTGGACATGCCCAAACAGGGTCAGCATCAGTTGAATGTGTGGATGGTGGATCCGGGCGTGGTGATCGACAAGATTATCATGGATACCGGCGGCGTCAAGGACTCCTACCTGGGCCCGCCTGAGTCCATGATGCATCCTGCTGGAAGCCAATGAACCCATAAAACAACACAAGGAGTTTTAGATGTTGACACGACGTGACTTTATGAAACAGGCCGTGGCGGCCGGCATGGCTGCCGCTGTGCCGAAATTTTCCTTTGCAGCAGATGGCAAGGACAAACCCAACATTGTGTTGATCCTGGCTGACGACATGGGTATCGATTCTGTGGCAGCGCTCAATGAAAAATGCGGTATACCCACACCTCATCTGGATCGACTGCTCACACAGGGCATGCACTTCACGGATGCACACTCGGGCTCAGCCGTGTGTTCGCCCACGCGCTACGGTGTGCTGACAGGCAGGTATTCATGGCGAAGCCGTCTGAAGCGAGGCATTGTGGGACAGTGGGAGCGTCCGTTGATCGAAGACGATCGGTTGACATTGCCGGGCATGCTCAAGCAACAGGGGTACAGCACGGCCTGTATCGGCAAGTGGCATCTGGGCTGGCACTGGCCCAAGACCGGCGGCGGTTTTACCAACAAACTTGCGGACATTGACTTCAGCAAGCCCACAGGGGGTGGTCCCTGCACAGCCGGCTTTGACCAGTACTTTGGCGACGATGTGCCCAACTGGCCACCGTTCGTGTGGATCGAGAATGACACAACCCAGGGCATTCCAGACACGCAGCTCACCTTTGCCAGTCACTACTATTCCAACAACGGGATTGGCGTGAAGGGCTGGACTCTGGAAGACGTGCTGCCCAAGATCACGGACAGGTGCGTGGAGTACATCAACACGCATGCTCCAAAGAAGGACCCCTTCTTTTTGTATTTCCCCATGACCTCACCGCATACCCCCATTGCCCCGTCAAAACAATTCCTGGGCAAGAGCGGCATCAGTCCGTATGCGGATCTGCTGATGCAGACCGACTGGTGTGTGGGCCAGGTGCTCAAGGCACTGGACGACACGGGTGCGGCTGACAACACGCTGGTCATCTTCACCACGGACAACGGCACGTCCCCCAAGTGTGACTTCGATCAACTCAGGGAGCACAACACGGATCTGCAGAATCACTGGCGCGGCATGAAGGCAGATGCCTATGAAGGCGGACACCGTGTGCCGTTTATCGTGCGATGGCCCGGCAAAATAAAACCCGGCACCAAATCGGACCAGACCATTTCCCTGGTGGACATCATGGCCACCTGCGCCGAGGCCGTGGGCGTGACACTGCCTGACACGGCAGCCGAGGACAGTGTCAGTCTGCTGCCCACACTCCGGGGAGACACCGTGACACGGCCTCTGCACGAAGCGGTCATCTGTCACTCCATCACCGGCGTGTTTGTGGTGCGCCAGGGCTCGTGGAAACTCCAGTACTCAGCAGGATCTGCCGGGTGGAGTCTGCCCAGTGACAATGAGGCCGAAAAGCTGGGACTGCCCAAATGGCAGCTTTACAATCTTGCCGTAGACCCCAAGGAAACGGAGAACCGGATCAACCACCACCCTGAGGTGGTCGAGGCACTGACAGGCATACTCCGCAGATACATTGAACAGGGACGCTCCACACCCGGAGCCCCACAGAAAAATCACAACGGCGCCATCTGGTGGCAAGGGCTGCCATGGAACTCAAGCGACCTGTGAGAGAAAGTGACTTAGAATGAACACACGTGGACCGGTAAAAAAACTTGGTGTGAAAAATGTTGTCATGGCCCTGTTGAGTTGTGCTGTGTGGTGTCACATGGCCTCCGCCGAATCACTGACCCCGGAGAAACCCAATATCGTCATCATCCTTGCGGATGACATGGGGTACGGAGAACTTCAATGCCTCAATCCCAGGCGTGGTAAGATCAAGACGCCACAACTGGACGCAATCGCACGGGCGGGCATGGTCTTTACGGACGCGCACAGCGGGTCTTCAGTCTGCACGCCCACACGCTATGGACTCATGACAGGACGCTATGCCTGGCGCACGCGCTTGCAGAACGGCGTGCTCACCGGGGGGCCGTCCTTGATTGCCAAAGATCGCCTGACACTGGCGAAGATGCTCAAGCAAGAAGGTTACCACACGGCGATGTTCGGCAAGTGGCATCTGGGCATGTTGTTTAACGGCAAAAAAGAGGCCAATGACGTCGCTATTGGCGCCAAAATTACCGACGGCCCCATGGATGCAGGCGGGTTCGACGAGTTTCACGGGTTTCACCATGCCAGACAGATCAAGGTCTGGATTGACAACGATACAGTCACCGAGCACGTCACACCGATCGACATGCTCCCAAAACTGTGCGCCGGCGCAGTGAATTACATCCAGGGGCGCCAAGGAAAAGAAGGCCCGTTCTTTCTGTACATACCGTGGAGCTCGCCACACAGCCCTGTGGTGCCAAGCGTTCAATGGCAAGGCAAGAGTGGACTCAATGCACACGCTGATTTCGTCATGCAGACGGACGATTGTTACGGCCAGGTCATCAAGGCGCTGCGAGACAATGACCTGCTCGACAACACGCTGGTGATCTGCAGCAGTGACAATGGCACATCTGCGCCCACGTCAAAAAAGGCAGACCTCGAACAGATGGGCCATTTTCCCAGCGCAGATCTGCGCGGTTCCAAGGCCGATATCTGGGACGGCGGTCACCGTGTCCCCTTCATCGCTCTGTGGCCCAATGTGATCAAGGCCGGCCGTCAGAGTGACAAGCTTGTATGCCTGACTGACGTCATGGCCACCCTGGCCGATAGGGTGGGGTTCGAGCTGCCCCCCAATGCCGCAGAAGACAGTATGAGCTTTTTGCCGGCACTAAAGGGCCTGGACAGCCACGCACGCACCAGTGTGATTCATCACTCGATATCCGGGTACTTTGCCATTCGCCAGGGCAGCGACAAACTGATCCTGTGTCCCGGCTCTGGGGGGTGGACAGCACCGAAACCCACTGGCGCCTTGTGGAAGAAACTGGAAAAGGAAGGCGGGCCCACGGTCCAGTTGTATGACATGACCCAGGATCTGGGCGAGCAGAAGAACCTGGCCGACAGTAGGCCGGAAACGGTCCAGCGTATGCGGGCCTTGCTGCAAAAACAGGTGGATGAAGGCCGCACCACACCAGGCCCCAGGCAGGTCAATGATGTGCCCGTCACGGTGGAGAAACGACCTGGCAACAGACCGGGCAATGAGTGACATCAAAAGTGAGCCTGACCCGATTTGGCCGTCAGTCTGTCTGTAGGAAATCGCCACGAGGACAGTGACGAACCAGTAAAATCATTAGACAACCCTATTTGAGGACAATGAAATGAACTTACGCCCGTATCTCAAAGGCCTTGGAATGAGTCTCACTGTGATGGCCTTTATCGTGTGCGCAGCGGTCTCGCCACGGATCTCGGCCGCTGCTGTGCATGACAAGAGGCCCAACATCCTCTTCATCCTCGCGGATGACCAGTCGCCGTTTGATCTGAAGATGTACAATCCCGACTCGATTCTGGAGACGCCTGTGCTGGATCAACTGGCGGCCCAGGGTATGGTTTTTGACGGGGCCTATCACATGGGGTCCTGGTCCGGCGCCGTGTGCACGCCCTCGCGCCATATGATCATGTCCGGACGGACGGTCTGGCATATTCCCGGCGGAGCCAACCCGAATGCGGTGAAGCAAGAGTTGGTCCCTGTTGATCTGCCAGAAAACACCATGGCTGCGATTTTCAACCGGGCCGGCTATGCCACCATGCGAACCTGCAAACAGGGCAACAGCTATGCAGCCGCCAATGCGAAGTTTACAGTGCGTCATGACAGCAGCAAACGCGGCGGCACGGATGAGACAGGCAGCGCCTGGCACGCTGAACAGGTGCTCAACTACCTGGAGGATCGACAGGTACGTCAGGATACCAAGCCCTTTATGATTTACTACGGCTTTTCGCATCCGCATGATCCGCGCAACGGCAAGGTGGATTTGCTGGCCAAGTACGGCGCAGTCAACCACACGGACAGAACCACGCTTCCGCCTGCCAATCCCAAGCAGCCGGCACTGCCCGTGAACTATCTGCCGGCCCATCCGTTTCATCACGGCCATCCGGGACTGCGCGATGAGGTCAAGGTCAGCGGCGTGTGGGAAAAGCGAGATGAACGGACGATTCGCAATGAGATGGGACGCGAATTTGCCTGCAGTGAAAACATCGACATCCAGATTGGACGGGTGCTCAAAAAACTCGAGGCCATGGGCGAACTGGACAACACCTACATCGTGTACACCGCAGACCATGGCATTGCCATAGGCCGGCATGGCCTGCAGGGCAAGCAGAATCTCTACGAGCACACCTGGCGTGTCCCTTATATTGTCAAGGGACCCGGGATCAGGGCTGGCTCGAGGGTGCAGGGCAATATTTATCTGCTCGATACACTGGGAACGCTGTTGGACCTGGCAGGGATCGAGGCACCCACCACGGTTGAGAGCACCAGCTTTCGTGACGTGCTTGAAGGCAAAAAGGACACGGTTCGCGAGGTTCTCTTTGGTGTGTACTGCGGGGGGACAAAGCCGGGCATGCGGTCTGTGCGAAAGGGCGACTGGAAACTGATCAAGTATGATGTCCTGCAGGGCACGGTGCGCGAGACGCAGTTGTTTAACCTGAAGGACAATCCCCATGAGTTTCTCAAGGAGCACCAGGACGCGAGTGTGGTTGCGCTGAGTGCCAACACCGCCAAGCCCAACCAGGTCAATCTGGCGCAGGATCCGAGATATGCGGACAAGCTGGCTGAGATGGAGGCCTTGCTGCTCTCGGAAATGAGGCGTCTTGACGATCCGTACCGCCTCTGGAATCAGCCCGACGACGGTCTCACGACCCTGTCCCCCAAATCGAATAAGAAGAATGGGTAGTGTAGGCCCCAAAAGCAGGGCAGGTGTCTGAATCGGTCAAGGGTTCCTGGCAGGTTGGCCTTGATCAATACCGGGTTAATTGCTATAGTGAAGTGGTCTCGTCAAAGGAACTATTCATACTGAACCTCGGAAAGACAGGGTGAATCACATGAAAAAGAGTCTCCGTATGTTGCCCGTTGCCATGTTATTGATTTTGAGTGCGTCCGTGTCTTTTGCGCAAACCAGGGACACCGGCAAACTCATGGAATACGAGAACCCCTTTTACAAGACCATCGAAAAGGCCATTGCCGAGTTCGAGAAGAAAGAGCAAGCACCCAAGCTCAAGTTCAAGATGGATTTTACGGGCCACGACCTGCCCAAGACCACGGCCGAGTTCACGCAGGTCTGGCACAATGATCCTGTGGCCCAGGGCAATTCCGGTATGTGCTGGTGCTATGCCACGACCTCTCTGATGGAATCGGAGTGTTACCGTCTGCACCAGAAAAAGATCAAGCTCTCCGAACTGCACACTGTGTACTGGGAGTACGTGGAAAAGGCCCGGCGTTTTGTGCGCGAACAGGGGGACTCCGAGTTCGGTCAGGGCTCGCAGGCCAATGCGGTGCTCCGCATCTGGAAGCAATACGGCTGTGTGCCGGCTGAGGCATACACGGGCATGAAAGAGGGCCAGGTGCATCACAATCACTCGAAGATGTTTGCCCAGATGCAGACCTATCTTCAGAGCGTCAAGCGTGACAACGCCTGGAATGAAAAGGTCGTGCTGGACACCATCAAATCCATCCTGAACCATCATATTGGCGAGCCGCCCAAAAAGATCCAGTACCAGGGACGAACGATGACACCCAGGCAGTTTCTGGCCAATGAAGTCAAGGTCAAGCCGGATGACTACATCGATGTCCTGTCCCTGATGACTGCATCGTACTGGCAGAAGGCCGAATATACCTGCCCGGACAACTGGTGGCACAGCAAACGCTACAACAACGTGCCTCTGGACGATTTTATGACCACCCTCAAGCGGGCGGTCAAGGATGGCTACAGTTTGATGATTGGCGGTGATGTGAGCGAGTCCGGTTATTTCTCGTTCAAGGATGTGGCCATGGTGCCATCCTATGACATCCCGTCAGCGTACATTGACGAACATGCACGCCAGTTCCGTTTCAGCAATAACACCACCACGGACGATCATGCCATTCACGTGGTCGGGACTCAGGAAAGAGACAATGGCACATGGTTCCTGATCAAGGATTCCGGCAGCGGGGCACGCAACGGTGCCAACCCGGGCTACTATTTTTACCACGAAGATTACCTGAAACTGAAGATGATGTACTTTGTGGTGCACAAGTCTGCAGTCAAGGGTTTGCTGACCCGCATGAAAAAGTAGTGTAGAGGATTAAGCATGAATACAATAAGACAATTCTCGTTGTTGTTTGTGGTGCTTCTGGTCGGTGTGATCCCTGGGATGGATGTGGCCCTGGTTCAGGCTGCGGATTCGGAAGCAGGCACCACAAAGGGCATCATAGACATCGCGAAACCGGCGCGCCCGACAGATGCCAGGCAACTGGTCGGTAAAGACGGCTACGATCTGGTGCCTGAGGCTGAGGACGTCAAGTGCCAGTGGACCTTTGAGGAGGGCGTGTTGACTGCGTCCCCTGTGTGGGACAGCCTGGTCACCCGGGCATCGTACCGGGACTTCCGCATGCACGTGGAGTTCAACGTCAACTCTGCCCCTGATCCAGATCCCGAGAAAAATGGGAATTCCGGTATCTATATCCAGCAGCGCTACGAGATCCAGATTCTCAATTCGTATGGCGTGTCCGAGGCTGATTACAAACCTTCGTACTGCGGCAGCCTCTACCGTATGAAGAAACCGGACAAGCTGGTCAACAAACCGGCCGGCCAGTGGCAGAGTTTTGATATTGCGTTTCGCGCTGCACGTTTTGACGGGGACAAGAAGGTCGAGAACGCGCGTGTCACGGTCTACCAGAATGGGCAGTTGATCCATGACGATGTGTCCATTCGAAACAAGACTGGGGCCGGGATGAAGGAAGGCCCTGATCCCCGACCGATCAAGCTGCAGGGCCACCACAATCCGGTGCGTTTCCGAAATGTCTGGATCCAGGTGCTTGACCTGGACAAATCCCCTGCGGCACAATAAACACACTCAATCGGTTGATTCGGGACGTTCAAGACACACTGAGAAAGGGAAGAAGACAATGACACACAGGATGAGAATGGCAGTGGCAATGGGTATGGCCTGTACGCTTTTATGCGGATGTGCCTCTCTGGGCAAGCGGTCACTCACAAAACAGGACACGATCGTGTTTCTCGGCGACTCGATCACCCAAGCGGGTGTCAGGCCTGATGGATACGTGACATTGACATCCCAGGCGATCGCCAAGGCCTACCCTGACCTGGACATCAAGGTGATCGGTGCGGGCATCAGCGGACACAAGGTACCTGATTGCCAGAAACGCCTGGATCGCGATGTGCTGCAGAAGAAGCCCACGATCGTGCTGATCTATATTGGCATCAATGATGTGTGGCACTGGAACAACAACCGGGGCACCACCAAAGAGGATTTTGAAGCAGGTCTGTTGGACATGATTTCGCAGATTAATGCAGTGGGGGCGAGAGTCATTCTCTGCACACCCACCGTGATCGGCGAGAAGACGGACGGCACCAACAAATTCGATGAGATGCTCGATGAGTATTCCGACATCAGTCGACGCGTGGCCAAGACAACCCATTCCCAGTTGCTCGATCTGCGCAAGGCATTCATGGCCTATCTCAAAGAACACAACGTGGACAATGCGGACAAGGGCATCCTGACCGGTGACACCGTTCATCTGAACAAGGCGGGCAACCGTTTCCTGGCGGATCTTGTGCTCGACGCGATGCATGTGCCGAGTTCTGACTCATGAGACCTGTTCGATGATTGTCCGCAGGGAACCCCGCCATGAAGACACTTACAAGACGTCAATTTCTCAAGGCCGCAGGTGCCGTGATGCCCATGGCGAAGGTGGGGCCGCGACTGTGCGCAGCCCAGACAGGGCCCAGACGGCCCAATATCGTGTTCGTGTTTGCCGACCAAATGCGTGCGCATGCCTTGGGCTGCATGGGAAATGCAGAAGTCATCACACCGCATCTGGACCAGCTTGCCAGCCAAGGTCTGCTGGTCACGAACGCGATTTCGTGTCAACCGGTGTGCAGTCCATACCGCGCCCAGCTCCTGACCGGGCGTTATGGTCACGCAACCGGTGTGATCCATAACGACATTCGTCTGCCGGACACAGAGGTCCTGATCCCTGAACTCATGAAGAAACAGGGGTATACCACCGGCTATATCGGCAAGTGGCACTTGAGCGGGAATCGCAGCAATCCTGTGGACCCCATAAACCGACGGGGCTGGGATTTCTGGGCGGTGCGCAATTGTTCGCACCTGCATGCCGCGCCCGAATACTGGCTGAATGATGCTAAGGAGCCGGTCAGGGTCCCTGGCTGGGAACCGGATGTGCAGACCGAGCTGTCCGTGGAGTTCATCAAAAAGAACAGGCAGGGGCCCTTTTGTCTGTTCCTGTCATTCGGCCCCCCACACAACCCGTACAAGGCGCCTGAGGCATATGTTGACAGGTACAGGGACAAAACACTGACGGAGAGACCGAATGTCCCGAACCCCAACATGGAGAGGCTGCGTCAGTACTATGCCATGGTCACAAGCCTGGACACCTGTGTGGGGCGTATCCATGACGCACTGGACGCTGCCCGCATCGCAGAAGAGACGATCTTTGTATTTACCTCGGATCATGGTGACATGCTGGGATCGCAGGGACAGTCACTCAAGCAGCGCCCCTGGGAAGAATCCATCAATGTGCCGTTCATCCTTCGTTATCCACGCAGGATCAAGGCGGGACAACGTCGCGACTGGATTGTCTCGTCCGTGGACGTGATGCCGACGCTCCTGGGTCTCTGCGACGTGCCCATTCCGTCCCAGGTGCAGGGCCTGGATTATTCAGCCACGTTTTTGGGACAGTCCGAGACGCAGCGGGATGCGGCATTTCTTTTTAATGTCAACAACGGTAACGGACCCGGCACAGACTGGCGGGGCATGCGTACCAAGACATGGAC
>JAIPFM010000197.1 GCA_021736645.1 Phycisphaerae bacterium
GCCCTGGGTGATTCGCGGCAAAAGGAGTTTTCATCTCACCTGCGTAGCCGTCAGGAAACAGCACAGGTCCTGCGGGAAAGCGAGGTGCCTGTGACTGAGTTTCGCGCAGGGATCATCATTGGGCAGGGGAGTCTGTCTTTTGAGATGATTCGTGCACTCACTGAACGCATCCCCCTGATGGTGTGTCCGCGCTGGGTGTTTCAGCGCACGCAGCCCATTGCCATGGATGATGTGATGACCTACCTGGTGCAGGCCCTGGACACGCCTGAGAGCACCGGGCAAATCGTGGAAATCGGAGGCGAGCATGTGCTGACCTATGGCGAACTCATGCTGGGCTATGCCCGCGAGCGTGGACTCAGGCGGTATCTCATTCCAGTGCCTGTGCTGACCCCTCGTCTGTCTTCCTATTGGGTCCACTGGACCACGCCCATTGCTGCGGCCATGGCCAAACCCCTGATCGAGGGGCTGCGCAGTGAAGTGGTGGTGCGTAATGATGCGGCGGCCCGTCTGTTTCCGCAGATCGCATGCCGTGACTATGGCACGGCCGTTCGGGAAGTCCTTGCCGATCTGCGGCCCGATGCGTATGAGGCCGTGATGGCAAAGGCCCTGGAGAGTCCGCAGGGGGTGGGCGCGTGTTTTGATCAGGGCATGATTGTGGAGGTGTGTCAGGCCGCTGTCAACGCAAAACCGGAGGCCCTGTACCAGGCCTTCTGTGATTTGGGCAGCCAAGGCTGGGGACTCTGGCACTGGGCCTGGTGGCTGCTCGCCCAGATCGACCGCTGCCTGGGCGGTATCGGCTTTCGCAAGGGAAGACCCGAAGGTCGGCCCCTACAGGTCAATGATCACCTGGATTTCTTCAGCGTCGATCATGTGGTGCCTGACAGGATTCTGCGTTTGGAAGTGGACATGAAACTCCCGGGACAGGGCTGGCTGGAGTTTCGAGCCCGGCCTGTGACCCCGGAAACCACGCAACTGGTGCAAACCGTGTATTTTGCACCCAAGGGATTGTGGGGACTGGTCTACTGGTACGGCCTGCATCCGATGCATCGACTCATCTTTGCATCGCTGCTGCGTCAACTGAAAGACCGCGCTGAATCTGATCTTAAAACCAGCGTTTGAGGAAGGATTTGACCGGGGTGTTGGCCTTGACCAGGACTGTGGGTTTGTCACAGCAGCAGGCGATGTCTTCGGGGATTGATCGCGAGGCGAACTGGCTCAATATGGATTTCTGGGTGGTCCCGAGCACGAGCAGGTCGTACGCCTCGGCTGCCTGACAGATGCCCTCGATGGGATCTGAGGCTGTGATGGATTGAACCTTGAAATGCTTGCGGTCCAGCCCCTTTTTCTTGATCTGTTCACTGACAAAGGAGTCGATGTCAAAGTGACGGCCTGTGTCCACATTGAGGGCCGTGATGGAGGCGCCTTCACTGCCAGTCTCACAGAGGATGTCCGCGATCTCAAGGGCCAGGGCCCCATTGGGACCGCCGGCCAGGGGGACCAGGACTTTTTTGAATGTCTTGTCAGCCCCACAGTTCTTCAGGATGACCACATCGCAGGGGGACTGTTCTATAATGGGATCCACAGTCGATCCAATGGAAAAGAGGGAGTGACGGCATCGGCCGTGCCACCCCATGACCAGCATGCGGCACTTTTTCTCTCGTGCGGCAGCCACAATACCGCGTGCTGCATTGCGGCAATAGCGCAGTGTGGTGTTGATGGGGAAGTGTTCTGACAGATCCCGCATCACAGTACTGATGGCTTCCTTGCCGAGATCCAGAGCGCGGCCATCGGTCAGGGCCAGTTGATCAGGCACGGAAACCATGTGGATCAACTCCACGCTGGCATCCTTGGCCCGACACAGACGTATGGTGCTCTTGACCAGATCCTCGGCACTGGCCGGATTGGCCACCGCCACCATGATGGCAATCTTGTCCCTGTCTGTCTGGGGGTGACGCTGCTCATCGAGGACCTGAATCTCATCGTCTGTGATGGTGGCGTGGGACTTGCCATACACCTGGTACACCATAAAGCCGGTCCCAATCCACAGGGGCGCCACAATCCAGGCAATCCAGCTCATGTGGATCAGCCACACGGCCAGCAGGATCTGAAAGATAATGGCCAGGATGGGAAACAGCGGGAACAATGGCATCAAAAAGCCGTACTGTAATTCGTCTGCCATACAGCGACGAATCTTGATCACGCACAGGTTGACCATAAAAAACAGCATCAGAAACATGATGCTGGCACTGGAGGCCACGTCCGTGACAGGCAGCAATGTCACTACCGACAGGACAATCACCCCTGTACAGATCAAGGCCCCGTACGGGGTCTTGCGCACCGGGTGAATCCTGGCAAACCAGGCAGGCAGCATGCGATCGCGTCCCAAGGCATACGAGGCTCGCGTGGCAGAATAGACCGTGGCGTTGAGGGCCGAGGTGGACGAGAAAATCACGGCCAGCGTCAGGATCAGATGGCCAAAGGGCATGAGTTTGTCCACGGCCCGGGCAAAACCTTTTTCCTGGGCCTGACCGATCCAGGTATCCGGGCGCATCCCGTTGAGTACCGGATCACGCGAATCCACAGACACCACCACAGCAAAGGCCACCAGTACATAGATCACGGTGACAATCAGGACCGAATACAGCATGGCCTTGGGCAGGTTGCGGCGCGGGTCCTTGGCCTCATCCCCGGCCTGGGCAATGACCTCGTAGCCCTCAAAGGCCACATAGGTAAAGCCCATGGTCATGAGCAGCCTGGACCAGCCATGCGGCATAAAGGGGGAGAAGTTGGTCAGACGCTCGGGGTGACGCAGGGCCGTGAACACCCCGACCAGGCCAATGGCCACCACAAAGATGGTCTGTCCCACAGTGATGATCGCACCGATCTTGCCGGTCTCCGAGGCCCCGCGATAGTTGATGTAGATAAAGAGCAGGGCCGTGACAACGGCCAGACCCCGTTCCGCCAGGGTGATGCTGCTGGTGTCGGCCTGTTCCACACCCAGAATCACGCTCTTGATGAAGAGAATCGTGTAGATGGAAAAAGTCATGGCGTACATGCTGCCAGCCACGCTGGAGGCAAACCACTCCATCCATCCAGCCAGAAAGCTGGCTCGCCTGCCAAAACCGATGCGCGCAAAATTGTAGGCCCCGCCTGCACGCGGAATGGCAGAACTCAGTTCCGCAAATGACATGGCCGTAAACACCGCCAGCAGCCCATTGAATGCAAAGGTCAGCACCACGCCGCCAGGACCGGCCTTGCTGATGGAAATGCCCATGCCCAGAAACACACCTGCCCCGATCATCATGCCCAGTCCCATCATCGTGATCTGGAACAGGGACAATTCGCGTGACAGTTCACCATGAGGGGCATGGCCCTCGCTGGAGACTTGCGTGGAGTGCTCAGTCGTTGCCATTCAGCTCGTTCAGGAGATGCCGGGCCGTAGATTCGTCCCGTTGGGCCACATACTCGATAATTCTCCGCGACCAAACGGTCAGCCACAATATGCAGGCCAGGGAAAATGCGACAAGAGCACAACCCAGAGCTATGTCAAAAATATCTTGCATGGAAGAGCCTTATAGCGGTTTTAATCCCATATTGCAAGGATGAAATTGCCGGGCCAATGTGGGGATATGCTGGTTGGATGTGTCATCACCAAAACGGCCCCAAAAGCCGGGTCAGCGGTGCGTCTGCTTGGGTTCAATCGAGACCTTTCATGAGGGGCCATGGGCAGGGCCGTGGAAAAAATGTTCACTTTCGTGATTTTGATATTGAAATAAAGATTACACATGTAATATAGTAAGTGCTGAAAGTGAAAAAAGATGCTTGCTGAGATTGCCAAGGCTTGTTGTTGCCTGAATTTCTTTTTGTATTTTGGCGGTTACCTTTTGACTCAAACGTGGACTTGCACTGGTGAACTAGTGAGACCCTTGCGCAGCCGGAACCCTGTGGTTTGCGGCCTGTCCCAAGCGGCTTGGCTCGTTCCAGTAGAGCGGTATAAGGAGATTCGATCATGAAGACTGTTGTATGGCAGATTTTGGCAGTGGCAATGTTGGTGTCTCAGTGCCAGGCAGGCGAGTTTTCAGGGGGAAGCGGTACACCGGAGGACCCCTTTCAGATTGGTACGGCGCAGCAACTCATTGATATGGGTAGTGCCCCCAATTTACTGGATAGGTGTTATGTCCTGATCAGTGACATAGATTTGGATCCGAACCTCCCAGGGGGGCGTGTCTTTTCCGGGGCAGTCGTGGCCCCGCAGGTCGTTGTTATGTTTGGTCGAATTTCTCAAGGAACCCCTTTCAGCGGGACACTGGATGGGCGAGGGTATACGATTCGAAATTTCACGTGTCGGGCTGATACGACCGAGATGTGGCAGACCATTGGGCTTTTTGGTGCCATGGATGGCAATGCGGTGATCCGGAATCTAAAGGTCGAGGGCGTTGACATGAGTACGTCAGGATTCGACCATTTGGGGGGATTGCTTGGTTATAGTGCTGGGGAAGTGGTTCACTGTACTGTTGAAGGGGCCCTGTCCGGGGCTGGCGGCCAACCCGGAGGCATCCGGATTGGTGTGGCCATGGGCGGCCTCATTGGACATAATCGGGGGCGTGTTGAACGATGTTATACTGACATGGTCCTTCACCATGAAGGACAGGCTAAACTTGGAGGGTTGGTAGGCTATAACGATGAATCTCTCTCGCAGGTTGGAGAAATCAGTGATGCGTATGCAATCGGGAGCGTGCAGTGTCTTGAACCGAGTGCATTGGGTGGATTGGTCGGACTGAATGAGGGCCGTGTGGTCCGCTGCTATGCTGCAGTCTCGGTCGGGCCTTTGTCAGGATCCAGTCTCAAGGCGGGGGCATTGATTGGCACGGGTGACGATGTGCTATTCTGTTACTATCGCTATCCAGAGGGAAGGCCGGCACTTGACAACGGGATAGGTACACTCCTGACGGATGAGGAGATGCATCGAGCGGAGGCGTTTGTTGGATGGGCATTCTATCTTGAAGGTTCGCCGGACAAGCACAATCCCTGGTTCATGCCTGCCGCGGGCTATCCGGTCCTGACCTGGCAATCCGATCTCACGGGTGTCAGTCTGCTTCCAGAGGTGACCGGCCGTACGCAAGACGAGGCGGTGCGCCTGCTCGTCGGCATGGGTTTTGGCGTCAAGGTTTACAGTGAGTCTGATCGCAGCCAACCGGCAGGATTGACACTGTATACCGATCCCGGCCTGTATGCACGCGAAGGGACTGAGATTGGTCTGTATGTGAGTGCGGGTCCCTATGATTGGAGCGGCAATCTCGGTTCCGGATTGCCTGATGATCCCTATCAAATCCAAAATGGCGGCCAACTGGATGCCCTGCATGCCCGACCGGACCTGTGGGGTGCCCATTTTCAACTGCAAAATGACATTGATCTCAAATCCCGTGTGTATGACAAGGCCCTGCTGGCCTGTGATGAGGACCTGATTGCCGATGGTTTTCAAGGGACCTTTTTTCAGGGGCACCTTGATGGTCAGGGGCATGTGATTCGCAATTTCACCCTGAAAAGCCCGGACCAGGGTATGTATCTGGGTTTGTTTGGCACTGTCGGTCAAGAGGCTGTGATCGAGCGCCTGGGTCTGGATCATGCCAGGATTGAAGTCAGCCAGGGCGGTGTGTATGTGGGTATGGTCGCAGGATACAATCAGGGTGCCATCACCCAATGTTCAATTCAGGGCAGCGTGACTGCTGGCGACCATTCACTCGCAGTGGGAGGGGCTGTCGGGTTTCATGCGGGCATGCTATCCGAGTGTCAGGTGGAGAGCCTATTGGTCGCTGATGCAAGCTTTCTGGGTGGACTTGTGGGGCGAAACCAGGGATGTCTCCAATTCTGCCGGGTTGTGACTCATCTTCAATGTGCTGACAAAATGTCTAACAATATCATAGGCGGAATGGCCGGACACAATTCCGGCGATATTCACCACTGCTATGTGTGGGGCTCATTGGATGTAGGGCCCGATAGCAAAGACGTCGGCCAGTTTACAGGCCTTCAGAGCGAGACCGGTACATATAAACTAGTACGAACTTCGTCAGGCGTTTATCGAACGATCACCTGGCAGGATGCTTCACCTGCTCGATTGAGCCGCTGTTATGCTGCGCTTGAATTTTCAAGGGGATTGCCCGATGCTTGGACCATGAGCCGTACCGAATCCCAAGGGGAGATCACTCATTGTCTCTGGGACGGCCAGACGTGGGGAGGCTATTCCGGTTACATTGGTGTGGGTCTGGCCACTTTGGACATGCAGGATCCCGAGAGTCTCGCGTTGAATGGTTGGGCCCATGATCCGAATTGGGTTCTGAATGCCGGACAGGATTATCCCCGCCTCGCCTGGGAGGGGACACCGGGTGACATGATTCCGGAACCGGCCCTGGATTGGCTGGAAGGAGACGGCACACCGGATAAGCCATATCTGATCGATTCCGAAGGGGTGTTAAGTCGTATCGGCCGGGCCTCCCTCTTGTGGGATCGCTGCTTCAGCCTGGAGGCCGATCTGGATCTGACTGATTGGGTCTGGCAGGCATGGGGACGCAATCAGGGCGCCGGCTTCTCTGGCGCACTGGCAGGCAATGGTCACCAGATTCACAATTTGACGATCGATCTGAAAGAACCTGGAGCCTTCCATGTGGGCTTGTTCGGCTATATCACCGAGTCAGGTGTAGTTCGGGACCTGGCGTTGATTGATTGCTCGATTCTTTGTGAAGGCGTCTTGGAAGGCTCAGGATGCCTGGCAGGCCACAACGAGGGGACGCTGGTCAATTGCTCGGTGTCAGGATTCATCTCCGGGGGCGGCATTCGTTGTCGCGATATTGGCATGGTTGCAGGCTACAACGGAGGGACACTATTTCTCTGTCAGGCCGAGGGTTCTGTTTCAGCCGGGGATCGCGCCAGTGCTATTGGCGGGTGCATCGGCGACAACAATGGGACTGCGGTTCACAGCCAATCCTCCGCGTCCGTGACAGTGGGGTCTCGCAGCCAATGGGTGGGAGGGCTGGCAGGGAATAACGGGGGGATCCTTATGAATGGTCTGGCCTGCGGACCTGTCACGGCTGGCGAGAACTCAAAATATATGGGTGGATTGGCCGGTAGTAACTCGAAATCCATTACCCATTGTTATGCGTGCAACTCTGTGGATGCGCTTGATCCCTATGAGGAGACAGGCCGGTTGGTGGGCAGGAACTTGGCCTCAGCCTCTGTTTCAAGTGCCTATTTTCTTTCAGACCAAGCAGGGGACACTCTGGACAATGGTATCGGGACTCCTCTGACCGATGCTCAAATGCGGACACAATCCAACTTTGAAGGCTGGGATTTTACGGGTGAAACAGCCTATGGTACGATGAATATCTGGCGCATGCCCGAGGCCGGGGGATACCCTGAACTGTTAACTGTTATGGATGAACCATTGAGTCAGGGTTCGCCCCCATCGCCGATTTGGATTACCTCCGTTGAGGATCTGCGCACCATTTACTTTCATCCCCTGGAGACATTCTGCCTGACCAATGATATCGATCTTGCCGATATCCAATGGACTACAGCCCCTCTGCCGCTGTTTGGCGGATCACTGGACGGGTGTGGGCATGCCATCTTGAATCTATCAGTGGTCTCCAATCGAAATGTCGGATTATTTGGCCGGCTGAGTCAGGGCGCACAGGTCTGTGACTTGGCACTGGAAAATGTCGTGATGGGACTGGTGGATGTTTCTTATGTTGTGGGAACATTGGCGGCAGTCAATGAGGGGAGTCTCAATCGATGTGTTGCCAGAGGCCGTGTCGAGGGTGACTGGTATGTGGGCGGACTCGTGGGGATCAATGGAGGTGACATCGTGGACTGCTATGGCACCGTGGCTTTGGCGGCTCAGCAATGGTCCGGTGGGCTCGTGGGTCTCAATGACACGAGCGGCATGATGCGTCGGTGCTACAGTACTGGCACGATCTCTCAGGCCGGATCTCCCTGGTCTGTGGGTCCTGTGGTGGGATACAACTATGGTTCGGCGTTCCATTGTATGTGGGACAAGGACATGGCCGGGGATCGAAGCAGTCAACTGGGCCGGGGCATGTCCACAGAACAGATGCTGCAAACGGAGACCTATGGTCTTAACGGCTGGGCAGGGAGCTCAGCCTGGATCATGGATGACATGCAGGACTATCCGCGTTTGTCCTGGGAAGAGACACCGGGGCAACTGATCCCCACACCTGAGATTGACTGGTTTGCAGGTGACGGGAC
Source organism: Phycisphaerae bacterium (assembly GCA_021736645.1). Lineage (GTDB taxonomy): Bacteria > Planctomycetota > Phycisphaerae > Sedimentisphaerales > Anaerobacaceae > JAIPFM01. Next base: position 8,260 of record JAIPFM010000197.1, read on the forward strand.
TGAGGCATCTCCCTACACAATCGACACGCCGGAACAGCTCGTTCTTTTGGGGTCGGCAGGTCTGCTTTGGGATCGGCATTTTGTCCTGATGCAGGATCTGGATCTGGCGGGCCATCAGGTGTCGCCCATCGGTGTGTGTCCGGGCTCAGGATTCAGCGGCAGGTTTGATGGTCAAGGTCATGTGATCAGGAATCTGGTGTTCCCTGACGTTCCGGCCCTCTCTTTTTATGTGGGACTGTTTGGTCAGGTCGAGGGCGCGGGATGCATTACTGACCTGCGTCTTGAAAATGTCTCCATCAATTTTGAGGGTATTGGAGGTCAGGTCGGCTGCCTGGCGGGCCTCAACAGCGGGTTGGTTCAGCGCTGCGGCGCGTCTGGAACCATCACCGGCAATGAGGGATGGCGGGTCGGGGGACTTGTGGGTGACAATGCCGGTTCTGTTGAGTCCAGTTATGCAGACGTAGATCTGGAGATTGTTTTTAATGCGCAGGCAGGAGGGCTTGTCGGCTGGAGTGAGGGAGACATTACCAGTGCCTATGCAAGGGGGCGGGTTGATACTGGGAAAGACTCGACTTTTAGTGGAGGATTGGTCGGTTGGCTTACAGGAGAACTTACCCAGAGTTATGCCAGCGGTTTTGTACAGGGAGGGGAGCACGTCGGTGGCCTGGTGGGGAGTGGTTCCTCCGAAAGCGTGGCCGGCAGCTACTTTCTGTCCCCAGGCGATGGTGGTGGTCCCGACAATCAGCTAGGTCTTGCCTTGAGCCGTACGGCCCTGTCTCAGCCGGCCAGTTTTTGGGATTGGGATTTCGACTCTACCTGGTCTGTTTGTGTGGGTCAGGATTATCCACGTTTGCAGTGGGAAAATCAAGCGTGTACGCCGCCCAAGCAGTAGTGGGGGGTGCTGTGAAGTTGTGAGAAATCCGCGCTGGCCACAGGGCCTGTGGCCTGTTATACTTCTGTAGGACTAAGGACGTTGGTTTGGACTATGGAAGCACGGTATGAAAAAGGCCCTGAATTGCATAATTACCCTCTGGCTGACGAGTGCTTTGGGACCTGTGTTGGCAGCGTCGGCCTGGCTCGATCCCCAACAGACCTCTGTCACCACATCGGTGTGCACTGAGGACAACCAGTTTTCCTGGTACAGCGGCCCTGGCAATCCGCAGGAATGGGGCTTGAACTTTGGTGCGGCCACCCGGACCAGACTCAAGGGGCATCAGGATATCACGGCCCTGAAATTTGATCTTTCTGCGTTTAAAGGAAGGACCGTGGTGGATGCCGAACTCCATCTGGCCAGGGCCGATGCCATCCCCATCTTTGCCATGGTCGTATCCACGATCAATTCAGACTGGCACGAAGGAACCCAGCGGGGCGCAGAAGCCAAGGCCGGAGAACCCTGCTGGCGGTGGCGCAGTCGGCCTGCAGATGAGACGCATCCTGGTCCGAATGATGAATGGACATTTTCCCACAGTGACTTTTCAACGGCCGCCTTTGGAAATTATGGATCATTGGTGGCCTATGGATACAAGGCCCAAGGCACCTTTGGCACGTACACAGTCAGAGGTCAATCCTGGGTCAGAATGAAACTGACTCCGGGTATTGTCCATGCCTTGATGTGCGATCAATTCGGATTGGCAGTCACAGACTCTCGCGGCTACAATCATCAGAATCCGCAGGTCTACACCAACGATCAGTACCGGGCCCTGGCGCCGCGCCTGTGGATTCAGTTTGATGAAGTCCTGGACAGACAACCCCCGGACTCGGTGACATCGTTAGTCGGAGCGCCCGGACCCGGTGAGGGTGAATTGGTGCTCTCTTTTCAAGCCCCGAATGATCCTGAATCCGACAGGGCCTTTGGTTATCATATCTGGATTTCGGACACGGATGATCTGTCTGCAGCCCGGTTGCTAGACCGTTGGCGTATCCCCCGTCCGGGTGCACCCGGAACAGATCAGAGGGTGCTGATCGAGGGCCTGAATCCCGGGGCCCAG
>JAIPFM010000199.1 GCA_021736645.1 Phycisphaerae bacterium
CTCTGACACAGCCACCTTGCTCACGGCATCCAGGGCTGAGGTGGGTTCATCCAGCAGGATAATGTCACGCTCAAGCAGGATGGCCGTGATCAGGGCGACGCGCTGCTTCTGTCCGCCGGACAGCGTGGTGACATCCTGGGCAGGCAGGTCTTTGGGTAGAAAAAACTGAGCGCACCAGTGCTGGATGTCCTTGTCCGTGGGGTGCAGGTGGGCGTTGGCTTTATACGAAAAGGGTCGCAGTATGGTGTCTTTGACAGTGCCAGTGCCCAGATCCGGTTCCTGAGTCACATACGTCATACGGGATCTGAGGGACCAGGCCGTATCCGGAGCCAGCGGTTGATCGCAGATCGTAATCTGCCCTGCCAGAGGCCGGACAAAGCCGAGCAGACAACGCAGCAGCGTGGATTTGCCTGACCCGGAACGTCCTTCGATGCGGACCTTGGCCCCGGGGTCAATCGAAAAGGTCAGATCAGAACACAGAGGTTTGTCAAAACCCAAACTCAGTGTTTTTACATCAATGACCGGGCGTGCAGATTTCATTTGGCTGTGGCTGAAAACTCTTGAATCCCATTGGCAATGGCCTTGGCCATACGCTGCTGGATAGTGACATTGCGAAGGCGTTTGGCTTCCCATTCATTGGACAGATACCCCATCTCAATGAGCACGGCCGGGCAGGTGGTGTCCATCAGGACCTTGAACTTGGCCGTCTTGACGCCGCGGCTGTCAATGCCTGTCTGCTCCAGGGTATCCACAAATGAGCCTGCTGCTTGACGGGCCCGCCAGGAGGCAGAGGGTGCCACGTAGGCCGTATAGCCCGTGACAGAAGATGTCTCGCAGGAATCCGCGTGAAGGCTGATAAACAGGTCCGGGTTGAATCGATTGGCCAGGGCGCACCGGTCATCAAGTTCTATGAACTCATCACTGTCGCGCGTCAGCAGGGTGCGATAGCCTATGCGATTGAGTTGACTGGCCAGACGCAAGGCCACATCCAGGGTGATGTCTTTCTCATAGAATCCCAGACAACTTATGGCCCCTGGGTCCTTGCCCCCATGGCCGGGGTCAATCATGATCAGACCTTTTCTATTTGAGCCGGAAAACCTGGGACTGGCTGCGAGCACGGGTTCCTGGCTGAGATGTTCGCCAATGCGGGAGACCAGGGAGGGCTCCACATAGAAGCCCGTACCATCGTGCAGCACGTGCCCCACAGAACCGTACAGACGGCCATCCACGCTGAACTGGCCGTCATCGTGCTTGAAGAGCATGACTGTATTGCGATCATTCTTGAGGGTCACCATGGCCAGATCCTGATCCACAATCGTGAGTTGGAGTTGAGCAGCCAACTGGTCTATGGAGATCCAGGACACCTGGGGTTGAGGCGTCCCGCTGATTCGAGAGGTGGGTGTGGCAGATTGACATCCTGCACCGGCCAGCATAAAGAGTCCAGCCAGAGTTAATCCCAAAGTCGATTTCAACCGAGTCGTCGTTCGTGTCATAAGTGCCCCATTATACTGGATCGGCCTGCGCACACAATATTAAACCTGAGGCAGCGTCATGCCCTGCTGCTTCTGGTATTTACCGTGTCGATCTGCGTACGATATATCACAGACCTGATCACCCTCAAAAAACAGTACCTGTGCCAACCCTTCGTTGGCATACACCTTGGCGGGCAATGGCGTGGTGTTGGAGATTTCCAGCACGGCCTGCCCTTCCCACTCCGGCTCAAACGGAGTCACGTTCACGATAATACCACAGCGGGCATAGGTAGACTTGCCCACGCAGATGGTCAGCACATTGCGCGGAATCTTGAAGTATTCCACACTCAGGGCCAGGGCAAAGCTATTCGGCGGGATGAGGCACACATCGTCCTCGATCTCCACCAACCCCCTTGCATCAAAGGCCTTGGGGTCCACCACAGATCCATAGACATTCGTAAAGATCCGAAAGTGGTTGGACACGCGAATGTCATACCCGTACGAAGACAGGCCATAGGAAATCACACGCCTGCCCTCGACCTCCCTGACCAGCTCCTTTTCAAAGGGCGCAATCATGCCCTGTTCCTCGGCCATTGTCTTAATCCATTGATCGGCTTTGATGCTCATGACTCTCATCCTTTAAAAGCTAGTGACGAAGTCGGCAATTTACTGCGTGCTCCGCCACAAATTGTTGTGTGTGATGGGGCGTCTCAGGTCCCAACGTCCGCTTAATTTCTGCGATATCGCACGCGTGAAGCAGAGGTTTGACCCAAGTCGTACGAAACAGATATTTTATGCCACTCTCCCTGATAAGTCCGATACTTTCCTGTATATCAGGTATGGTGACAACGCATCCAGCGAGTTCCCCGTACTTCCCCAACGGGGCCTTCACGTCCATAGCCACGAAGTCCAGAAGCCCCGATCCCAGCAGATCCCGAAGCACTGCGGGCCGACTGCCATTGGTGTCCAACTTCACAGCCAGACCCAGGCTGCGCACCTGCCGGATGAACCCCTTCAGGTCGGGCTGCAGTGTCGGTTCACCCCCTGTCATGACCACGCCGTCCAGCACCTGGCTGCGTCTGGCCAGAACCTCCAACACATGGTCCCCGGGCACCAGACAAGATGGCTCTCTTGTCAGGGGCCACAGGTCACTGTTGTGACAGAACGGACACTGAAAGTTGCACCCCTGGGTAAAAACCACGGCAGCCGTGTGCCCGGGGAAATCTGTCAAGGTCAGGGTTTGGAATCCGGCGATTAGCATAGGGATTAGGGGTTGGGGGTTAGGGTGTAGTGTTTTCTCTGGGCGAATTCGGCTTGTTTGCCCTCATTCCACTGGTTGATGGGGCGAAGGTAGCCGACCACACGTGCATACACTTCGCAGGTCGATTCGCACTGGGGGCAGGTTTCCACCTGGCCTGTGAGATAACCGTGGTTGGGGCACACGCTGAAGACCGGTGACACGGTGAAGTAAGGCAGATGGTACTGCGTGCAGACCTTTCTGACAAACTGCTTGAGCGCCTCCGGATCAGGCACGGCCTCGCCCAGGTGGATGTGCAGGACTGTGCCGCCTGTGTATCGGGTCTGGAGGCCGTCCTGCAGGTCCAGCACCTCCCAGATGTCCTCCGTGTACTGAACCGGCAACTGGGACGAGTTCGAGTAGAACGGCTTCTGATCCGGGTCCATGGCAGCACTCTTCATATCCGGGTAACGCTGCAGGTCCAGGCGGGCCAGACGATAACTGGTACCCTCCGCTGGCGTGGCCTCCAGATTGTACATATTACCAGTACGCTCCTGGAAGACCAGGAGCCTGGCACGCATAAAGTCCAGCACGCGTCCTGCAAAGGCGACACCCCGGTCTGTGCCAATGTCACACCCGAGCAGGTTTTCACACGCCTCGTTCATGCCCACCAGGCCGATCGTGGAAAAATGATTGTGCCAGTATTGATCATAGTGTTCCTTGACGCCTCGCAGGTAGAATTGGGTGTACGGATACAGATGCTTGTCTGTGAATTGCTCCAGCACCTTGCGCTTGATCTCCAGGCTGGTAAAGGCCAGTTCCATGTGGTGGTCGAGCCTGTCCAGGAACTCGATTTCATTCTCAGCCAGATAGCCAAGACGAGGCATGTTCATGGTGACCACCCCAATGGACCCGGTGAGGGGATTGGCCCCGAACAGGCCGCCGCCCCGCTTTTCCAGGTGGCGCAGGTCCAGACGCAAACGACAGCACATGGAGCGTGCATCATCCGGGGACATGTCGGAATTCACAAAATTCGCAAAATAGGGTATCCCATACCTGGCAGCCACTTCCCACAACGGCTTGAGCTCGGGACTGTCCCAGTCAAAGTCCTCTGTGATGTTGTACGTGGGAATGGGAAACGTGAACACACGGCCCCTGGCATCGCCCTGGGCCATGACCTCCAGAAAGGCCCGGTTGAACAGGTGCATCTCTGCCTGAAACTCGCCATAGGTCTCGGGCATGGATTGGCCCCCAATCACCACGGGCTGATCTGCCAGGGTGGCTGGGGCCTGAAGATCCAGGGTGACATTGGTAAAGGGTGTCTGAAACCCCACGCGTGTGGGAATGTTCACGTTGAATATGAATTCCTGCAGGGCCTGTTTGACCTCTGTGTAGTCCAGGCGGTCATAGCGGATAAAGGGTGCCAGGAGTGTGTCCAGATTCGAGAATGCCTGGGCCCCGGCTGCCTCGCCCTGTAGCGTATAAAAGAAGTTCACGATCTGCCCCAGCGCCGATCTGAAGTGTTTGGCTGGCAGGCTCTCTGTCTTGCCGGCCACGCCGGTAAACCCGCTGCGCAGCAGATCCTGGAGGTCCCAGCCCACGCAGTACACGCTCAGAAGACCGAGGTCGTGGATGTGGAAGTCACCACTCAGATGGGCCTGGCGAATGGTCTGGGGATAAATCTTGTTGAGCCAGTAGGTCTTGCTGATCTCGCTGGAGATGTAGTTGTTGAGGCCCTGAAGGGAATAGGCCATGTTGCTGTTTTCGCGAACCTGCCAGTCCAGCCGGTTAAGATAACTGTCAATCAGGTCCAGGTCCGCTTTCTGGGCCATCTCCCGGATCCGGGCATGTTGGTCACGGTACAGGATGTAGGCCTTGGCCGTCTTCTTGAACGGGGAGGTCAGGAGCGTCTCCTCCACCAGGTCCTGGATCTGTTCCACAGTGGGCTGGTCCGTACCCAGGGTCATGTGCGCCAGGCTGATGGCACGCACCATCAGTTGGCGGGCCGTGACCTCATCAAACTCGCCTGAGGCCTTGCCTGCCTTGGCCAGGGCATTGACCACCTTGGCCGCGTCAAAGGGCACCACGCGCCCATCGCGTTTCTGGACCCTGTGGAAATCCGCCCGCAAAGGCTCGACTTTAGAGGCGGCTTGGGATCTGGTACTGGGTTGTACGGCATTTTGCATCATAGCGCTCCTTGCTCTACAGTCAAAGACTCAGGTTCAAGATCAGCCAAGAGGGTTGGATTGCTGCGATGATGCCATGATCAGGACACACAAACACCTGCGCAATTGCCTTTCCCACGAAAGCACAATCTTCCATCCACACATGATCCGTGTGGTCTGCTGGCAGGTCTTCGGACTTTCAGGCCCGCAGGCTCGTGACATGCCTGCCTCCTACTGACCGTCGCTTCCCATCCAAAACAGGACAGTGCTTCATGACGGCGGTCGTTCCTGATTACCGCTGCGGGGCAGTTCCGGTCTTCCACCGGATTCCCTCTTGGAGCTGGTGTGAAAGTCAGAACATATTTTCACACACTCCTGCGAAACCCTTTCGGGCTCACCAACAGTGCAGTACTATATATCGGTGCATCACCAAAAACTCAACACTAAATGTGGGATTTTTCTGGAAATTGATATAACTCCTGATATGACAAGGTTCCATGGAAAATAATCATGGGTCGCAGATAAAACATCATTTTGACCACTTACGCCCTTGCCCCCGGATACGCAATCAAGTACCAATATGACAATGAAAAAGATGTCGCGATTAATTATGAAATTCACACGATGAAGAGGACTCTGTCTATGAAAGCATTCCAAGTAATCATCATGGCCATGACAGGGGCATGGGTGACCATGGGAGGGGCCGTCACACAGGCCAAGGACGTCGTGCCCGGCGCACTGTGGCCGGACAACCATGGCGTGCATATCAATGCCCATGGCGGAGGCATGCTGGTGCATGACGGCCTGATCTACTGGTTCGGCGAACACAAGATCCAGGGCCGTCGCGGTAACACGGCGCAGGTCGGCGTCCACTGCTACAGCAGTACGGATCTGGCAGCCTGGACGGACCGCGGCATTGCCCTGGCCGTGTCCGAGGACCCCGGCAGCGACATCGTCAAGGGCTGCGTGATAGAACGTCCCAAGGTGATTTATAATGCCGCCACAAAAAAGTTTGTCATGTGGTTTCATCTGGAACTCAGGGGCCAGGGCTACAATGCCGCACGCACAGGTGTGGCAGTCAGTGACACTGTCACAGGTCCCTACCGCTTCATCCATTCCCTGCGTCCCAATGCCGGGACATGGCCCTATGATTTTCCTGAAGCACAGAAAACAGGACCGGCCACGGAAGAAGGCCTCAAGGGCTGGACCGAACCCTGGCTTGCAGCGGTCAAGGCGGGTCTGTTTGTACGTCGTGACTTCAAAGGCGGCCAGATGTCGCGTGACATGACCCTGTTTGTGGATGACGATGGCAAGGCGTATCACTTCCACGCGGCAGAGGAAAACCTCACCATGCACATCTCGGAACTCAGTGATGACTACCTGTCCTTCACAGGCAAGTACGCCTGCATCTTTCCGGCCGGCCACAACGAAGCCCCCGCTGTATTTAAACGCAAAGGCAAGTATTACCTGCTCACCTCCGGATGTACAGGCTGGGCCCCGAACCCTGCCAGGCTGGCCGTGGCCGACTCGATCTGGGGGCCGTGGACAGCCCTGGGCAATCCCTGTCAAGGCGTGAACCCTGAAAACGATCTCGGCCCGGAAAAAACCTTTGGCGGGCAGAGCACCTATGTGTTGCCGGTGCCGGGCAAATCAGATGCGTATATTGCCATGTTCGACATGTGGCGTCCTCGTGATCCCATTGACGGGCGCTATCTGTGGCTGCCCATTGAATTCACAGAGCGCGGCCCAAGCATTCGATGGAAGACCGCCTGGAACCTCAACCTATTCGATCAATAAGAAAACCATCACCATGAACTACGACTCAAAGAAACCCCGCGAAAGAGGTAAGATCAAACCGCCCGGCTACTACTGCCGCGTGTGCAAGGTGCGCAAACTCAGAGATGAATTTCCGGGCATGGCAGACAAGGGACGCGTGTGCAAGGCCTGCGCCACGGTCTCCACGGGCGAACGCCTCGGCATGCGCCACGAAGAGGAAATCTACCACTTTCTGCGCCAGGCCAATTTCACCGAGCAGACACGCGAGCGCCTCGACTATCTTGCCCAATCCAAGAACAAGAAGACCCGGGAACTGGCAGAACTCATGCTCCAGGTCGCCAAGCTCGCGCCCTACAAGAAGGGCCGCCTGAAAATCCTCTCAGAACTTGCACCGGATCTGCTCAAAAAACTCCAGGACCTGGGCCTGGTGGCCACGTATGGGAAATAGGCTTCCTCACGCCATACTCTTGGGGCTCTCCAGAACCAAGGCCTTGACACAGGCCCCCGGGGACAGGGACAGGAGCCACTGAATGGTCTTGTACAGATCTTCGGGCTGAATGATGTCACCGGCATCAAGTGTACAGCCTGCCGCCACACCCATGTCCGTGTTGACCCAACCGGGGCACAGGGTGGTGACCTTGATGCCCTGGGGCACGAGTTCCCGATACAGCGATTCGCTGAATCCTGCCAGGGCGAATTTGGAGGCACAATAGCCGCCCACCCCTTCAAATCCGACTTTGCCTGCCCTGGAAGCGACATTGAAGATATGCCCGCTGCCCTGCGCCTTCATCATGGGCACGACCGTCTGCAGGACAGCGACCTGGGCCGTGACATTGACGCGCAGGAGACGCTCCAGATCCTTGCAGGACATATCCAGAGATCCCTGAATATACTGCCCCGCATTGTTGACTAGCACGTCGATGCGTCCGAGTTTCTGGATCACGGGCCCCAGGACCTGGTCAACATGGTCCACGTCAGACAGATCGAGTTTGACGACCAGGGGCGACAGATCGTCGTCCTGAGCTGCTTCGCGGCAAATGGTTTCAGCCACCTGCTCCAGCGTCCGGCGTGAGCGTCCCACAAGAATGGTTTGGTACCCGTCCTGTGCCAGCCCCATGGCCACGGCACGACCTATCCCTCGACTGGCGCCAGTAATGAGTGCAACCGGGGCCTGTGTCATAACAGGACTCCTGCAAAAAGCCCTGTGGTGTACAGTTTTCTGTATTCAGTTTTCAGAACAAGGTGTTTTCTAGACTGTCTACTACCGACTGAAAACTGAAAACCTGAAGTCTGCAAAACTTCAATCATGAGTCACCTCCAGTTTCGGGTTCAGTTGAATCCTTTCGGTACTGGCCCATATCGGGCATGAACCAGTGAACATAACCGCATTGTGTACAGATCATGCTGATGGGCGTGTCTTTGGGCTTGAGAAAGGAAGAGCCGGGGGCCTTGAGCTCCCAGCGTTTTTTATGAAAGGTGTCACATGCGCAAACGGTACAGGCAAAGGGTTTGTCAAACAGCTTGAGTTGTACGGGCTTTTGGTCCATCGGGTCTTTCTTTACAATTTATAAAAACACTCTACCTGATACCCTCGAGTTGGGGAATAAAAAAGTCGGTACCTCATTTATGAACAGGGGGCCACGTCATTGATTCTGCACCAAGGCCGGCTTGACGAATCACTGCGTCCATGCGATGATGTCAATGACGTTTATGTAGGCACTCTAACAAAACCGTCGCGTCGGCCCGCCTGCCCCTGGGGAGAGGCGGCGTGAAACGTCCGGATGCAAGACGGCCGAAACCAGCAGGGTTTTGCTACTGTACCTTAGAATAAGGACATCCCATGGAGCCATGGATCGAAGGATTTGGCTGGTATGTGGCGTTTCTGGTGTCAGTCACCTGTCACGAGGCCTCACATGCGCTGGCCGCACTAAAACTCGGCGACCGGACAGCCTACAACCACGGCCAGGTCACACTCGATCCAATACCGCATATACAACGTGAACCCTGGGGTATGGTCATTATCCCGGTGTTGTCATTTGCCATGGGAGGGTGGATGATCGGCTGGGGCAGTGCCCCGTATGATCCGCGATGGGCCATGGACTATCCCAGACGATCCGCCCTGATGGCCTTTGCCGGCCCCTGTGCCAATCTGGGTCTCGTGGTTCTGGCCGGCGCATTGATCCGCTTGGGACTGGGGTTTGGGTGGTTTGCTGCCCCGGACAGGATCACCTTTATTCAAACGGTGGTCCCGGCCTCCGGGCAGGGCCTGGCAGGGGTGGCCGGTTTTCTCAGTATTCTGTTTACTCTGAACATCATTCTCATGTTTTTTAACCTGTTGCCTGTACCGCCTCTGGATGGCAGCGCCTTTCCCCTGTTGTTTATCAGCCGAAATTCAGCACAGACCTATATGTCATGGATGTCACACCCCACAGGTTTCTGGATTGGCATCCTTATTGCCTGGCGTGTGTTTGATGTCATCTTCCCCCCCCTGCATACATTCGCCTTGAATATCCTTTATCTGGGCATTGCCCATTACGGATAAAAACTCACAAAAAAAGCCTGCCAGCAACACTGACAGGCTTTATGATTGGGACGACGAATCAGTTACTCTTGCGGACCTTGTCGCCTCTGTCTCGGACCCTGTCCTGGGCCCCGCTCAGGACCGCGGTCATAGCCGCGGCTCATCCGTCCTGCCTGACCCTGACCTGGACCCCGCTCGGGACCGCTGCCAAAGCCGCGGCCCATCCGTCCTTGCTGACCCTGACCTGGACCCCGCTCGGGACCGTTGCCAAAGCCGCGGCCCATCCGTCCTGCCTGACCCTGACCTGGACCCCGCTCGGGACCGTTGCCAAAGCCGCGGCCCATCCGTCCTTGCTGACCCTGCGGACCTCTTGGACGATCTTCCGGGGTCTGCTTGATCAGCTCTGCCAGTTTTTCTTTCTGTGCGGCCGTCAATACACCTTTAACTTCTTTTGTGACTGCCACCTGATTGATTGCCTGGTCACCGACGGCCTCGGCCAGAGTGGCGGCAATGGCGCGAATGGACACGTCATCAGCAGCTTCAGTCACGGCTTCATGCAGAGACTGTCTGGCCTTTTGAACGGCCTGTTGAGAAGCCTGAACAGCTTCTTTGTGGGCATCCAGTATCGTGCGAACCGCCTCATGCTGTTCCTGAGTCAGATCCAGTTGCCTCAAAAGCTGCGTGATTCTCATACCTGGCGTCCCCCTCTGCCCGGGGCCAGGACCAGGGCCTTCACGGTCCATACGCCCCATTTGCGGTCCACGCCGATTGGGGCCTTGCTGCATGCCGCGTTCACGTCCAAACCCTCCCGGGCCTGGCTGGGCTTCTGCTATCAGACCCATAGTCAATGCAAGTAACAGGGTTGGGATTAGATGTTTTTGTGTCGTTCTCATGGTTCTATCCTTTCAAAGGGTGTTAAAACTTCCATTTGTCTGTCACGGGCCCGATGACAGAATCAAGACAAAGTGTTTTATACCTGACTTGGTTCTGTCTTCATCTGCTTAGACGCCGTTTCTCGAACGCACCCTGCGGAGGTCTTACTATTTTTTTGGGGCTTTTTTAATGCTTCTCATATTCTGGTAAATACGCATGAACCTGTGACCGATCTAATTTTCAGTACCTTGGGATAAAAACGTGAGAAAGAACTTCATTTAGGAAACGCCTCGACGTTTTTTCAGGGCATGTCAGCCTGGAAACGAACAAAACGAGGCGCCATACATCGTGAGCCTTAGAAAGAAGTTTATTATCGGATGCTTGATGGTGGGACTCTTTATCCCTCTGTCTGCATTGATGTCACTTCAAAAGAGCCAGAAGGTGCTCACCCAGACCATTGCGAGAGATCTGACCCTGTTAACCCGCGACACCATGGACCAGGTAGAACGCGCCGTCTGGAACCGTCTGGAGCAGATTGACTTATATGCCAAAAACTTGGCTGAAAATCCGGCCTTGGTCACTTCAAATGCAGCATTTGAACGCAAGCCTGATTACAGATCATTCCTGGCAGAGTCCGATAGACAATGGCAGGCTCAGGATCCGAATGACCCCAACAGTATCATCAACCAGGTGCTTGACCGTAGACTGTGTGAGCAGCTCATCGTCAATATCAAGCAAACATTCTACTACACCCAGAGTTATGGGTACGATATTTTCAAGCAGGTGACCGTTACCAATCGGTTTGGTGCTGTGATCGGAGAAACGTCCCATAACAGACAATGTGACCTGAGCCGATATGCATGGTGGCAACAGGCCAAGGAACAGGGTCTCTACGTGGGTCCCTTCAACCGACAAACCAATAGCATCGACATGGCGATCCCCATTCTGGATGTGGCCAACAACTTCGTGGGTATCATCCAGTGCTCTTTGAATACACAGGAATTCAAGGACATCCTGATTCATCTGGCCCAAAACAGCGCGTATTCAACCACATGCTTCACGTTGCTATCGCAGGAACACAAGGTTCTGCATGCCACGGACAACAGGCACTGGACTTGTATCAGCATGGCCACGCATAAACACCATGACATCCTGGCCACGCAACAGAAAGCCCTGTGGTTTCTGGTCAAGAATCCCGGGGGACGATCAAAGCCCAGCGCCATGATCACCCATGTCCATTCCAATGGCTATCGAACCTACCAGGGACAACAATGGTCCCTGTGCATGTCTGTCGATGCCGATGAAGCGCTGTACCCGGTCGTGGCGCTGAGAAAAGCCTTGCTGCTGCCCTTCTCGGTATTATTCATGTCCACCATTGCAGCGGCCCTGATGTTCACCTATTCAGTGCTGCGTCCCATTGAAAAGCTCTCACAAACGGCCAATGCCATTAGAAAAGGCAATCTCACGGTCAGAACCCACATCACCTCTCACAATGAAATCGGTCACTTGGCAGAATCGTTTGACCGCATGACGGGTGAACTTCAACAGACCATTGAATCTCTCAACAAGCAGGTGGAAGAACGTCAGAGAGCAGAAGAAGGCATGACCAAACTGGCAGGCAATCTCGTGGAATCGGTGCAGGAACTGGAAAAAGCCAACCAGGAAATCCGCCAGATCACCTATGCCGCAGCCCATGATTTAAAAACACCTCTGCGTGGTATGTCCATGATCTCTCAGTGGATTCTGGAAGATCATGGACATCTCCTGGATCTCGACGCTCAGGAACAGATCAAACAGTTGAGCTATCGAGCCGACCGATTTGACAAGCTGTTGGACGGCTTGCGTGAGTATTCCAGCCTGCCCTCAGAAGACGATACCGTCAAACTGATCAAACTGACAGAACATCTCAATACCATGATCACGCGGCACTACGACAAGTATCTACCCTACATCATGATTCCGGAAAATCTGCCCGAAATATATTCTCCGGTGAAGGCGATCAAGACTGTCTTTGAAAAACTGATTGACAATGCCATCCGCCACATGGATAAAGAGGCCCCTGTCCTCCAGATCAGATGTCACGCTCATCTTCATGGCTGGACCTTTTACGTCAGTGATAATGGCCCGGGGATCGAGGAAAAATACCACAAGAAGATCTTCGGCTTGTTCCAGCGTCTGTCCCAGGACGACACGCTTAAAACCACCGGCATGGGACTCTGCATTGCCAAGAAAATTGTAGAAGCCTTTGGTGGACGCATCTGGGTTGAATCTGAAATCAATGTGGGCACCACCTTTGCCTTCACATGGCCCAAAGCCCCCAGAAATATCAGCACGCTGGAGCGTCTCTCCGTCCCACTGAACCTCATCTAGCGATCCAGAGACATGCCCCACGATCCCCTCCAGGGGCATTTGTTTGAAACCGGAAGTAGTCAGGGCCTCACTTTAAGGGTATAGTGCGGCTAAAACTTGAGAAGACTGACTATGACCATACGCATAAGACTACTTATCATCCTGTTGGTGACTGCCCTGACACCACTGGTGATCACGGCGCTGACCCATCAGATCTCGATCAGAATCGCCAAGCATCACCTGATCACCTCAATGCGCAAAAATCTTGACGACAATGCGAGGTTGGCGCTGCAGGAACTGCATCAATCCCACGTGGCCCTATTGCAGAGAGACACACGGCTCATGGAAGCCCTGCTGGCCGGCCAGGGCCGTGAAATACAGCAGGCCCTGTCAAGCTCCTCTCTTGCCGCAAAAGCCGCGATCACAGGCAGCACCTTTGGCTACGATCCCACGATCACCATCACCCGGGATGCCTACCACCCCCTTTTTCAGGACACCAATGATCCCAATATTGCCGATCTGCACATAGATTATCAGCGCCAGCATTATTCTGTGGCACCCTATGCAGACCCAAACCAGGTCAGCCTGGTGCTCAACAGCATGGCCCCCCTGACAGGTTTTTTTCATTCACTCTGTCAACAGGCGCCAAAGGGGGTACTCTGGATGACCACCAGTCTGCAGAGAAATGCCATCACCCTAAGATACCCGGCCGGTGAATCGACCAGAGTCGAACCGGACGGAGGTCGCAGAAACCGACGAAGCAACATCCCGCCTGAAGGGCGTCTGCCTGCAGCGGGATCTTTCCCACAAGCCAGACTTGAACCATCCACAAATGCCAATGGTCTACCCCGCAGTGCGGAACCCAATCGCCCCCCAAATCGGGAGCGTCCCAGATTTTCCAGGGAGACAGAACGCCCCCCTATCCCCATCATACCTGACCGTACCACGAACCAATGGGTCATGCTCAGCAGCACAGACGTTGCCTCTGCGGACGGTCGCATCAGGGGTAGAACCACAGTGGCAAGGACGATACCGGAGGTCTTCAAGGACATGGCCTTGCCGGAACGCTGGGGCCACGAAACAGAACACATGCTCATCCTTGTGGACCCCAATGCCCCAAATCACATCTCGGCAGAAAAACTCCTTCATGACAAACAAGCCCAAATAGAGCGAACTCGGTGGCGCGGATCACGCAGACCCGGCAGGCCAGGCGGACCGCAGCCGGAATATCTGACCTCCAGAGACACCCCGGCCTTTGAAGCCATGATGACTGACCTGCTTGCAGGCCAGGCCGGAACACAACTCATGGAGTACAACGGCCAAGCCTGCCTGTGGGCCTATCAGCCCCTGAATATCACCCATGTGGGCGCGCTCCTTATTGTGCCCTATGACAGAGTCACGGAATTGGCAGTCACCATGGAACAGTCTCTGATCAAGGAAAGCCTCCTGTGGCTCCAGATGACCACCGTGGTGCTGATACTCGCCACAGCCCTGGCCATCATCCTGGCCGTGGCCAAGGCACGATCCCTCACAGACCCCATCACCTCCCTGATCCACGCAGGCCGACAACTGGCTACCGGCAATTATGAAGCCCGAGTCCGAGTCACGGCGGATGATGAACTGGGGCAGCTCGGCAGGGTCTTCAATGATATCGGTCCGAAACTCAAAGATCGTGACAGTATGAAGCACTCTCTGCAACTGGCAGGTGCGATTCAGAAAAGTCTCCTCCCGAAACGGCTCCCCAACCTCACACACTTTGACGTGGCAGGCCAGTGCCTTTACTGCGAAGAGACGGGGGGGGACTACTATGATTTCATCGACCTCTCTGATGTGCATGACAACAAATTGAGTGTGGTGCTTGCTGACGTCAGTGGACATGGCATCGGTGCAGCCCTGCTCATGGCCTCAGTGCGGGGCATCATGCATTCTGAAATCAAACACAGTGCCTGCGATCTTGTCAAGCTGCTGGACAGCCTCAATGAGCAGGTCATAGAAGATACAGATGACGATAAGTTCGTGACCCTCTTTCACGGCATCCTGGACGACCGGAACCGGTCATTTATCTGGTCCTCGGCAGGCCATGAACCGGCCTACTGGTATCACAAAGCTCAACTCTCTCTCGAAGAACTTCCCAACACAGGTATGCCCATTGGCATCATGCCGGACACTGTCTATGACCAGGCCGGCCCCATCACCCCTGACAAAGGCGACCTCATCATCATCGGCACGGACGGCATCTGGGAGGCACGCAATGAACACCACGCCTTCTTTGGCAAGGAACGATTCTTCCAAACCATAAAAAAACATGCAGAAGACACGGCCAAGCAGATCTGCTCTGCGGTAATCGACGAAGTCACAACCTTCATCGGCCCGGGCAACCGCACGGACGACGTGACACTGATCGTGATAAAGGCCGTATAGGGGCACCGTGGACCGGGACACCGTGAACCCAGTGGCCTGCATCCCGCACCCCTCAGGTCCCCATGGACTCGTTTTCCGCATCTTATTTGACTTTTCACCCAAAGTGCCCCTATAATCTGGCCGTATTACGTATATAACCTAACGTGTACACCCTGAGACACAGTGGGAACTGTGATGTCGAAATTATGGAAGGATGTTGTATCTCTGACATGCCGGGCCAAAGCGAACCATAGCTCAACTGGGCCGTCAGAGCCTCCGCGAACCCCATAATTATGGGGCCTGCATCAAAAACAGGTCCTGACTCGGGATAACGAGCATACAAGACGTTTATCAGGAAAGGATCTGTCTCTATGAAGAAGATATCGTCCCACGCAGCGCCTGCTGCAAAGCCTGATGCCAAATCAGTGCTCAAGCCCGGTGCGCAGGTGATCGTGGATACGCTCATTGACCTGGGCGTGGACACCGTGTTCGGCTACACCGGGGGTGTGGTCCTGCCGTTATTTGACAAATTCTACGACGCGCCCATCAATTTTATTGTGCCTCGCCACGAACAGGGCGGCTGTCACATGGCAGACGCCTATGCCCGTGCCAGCGGCAAGGTGGGTGTGATGATTGCCACGAGCGGCCCTGGCGCCTGCAATCTGGTCACCGGTCTGGCCACGGCCATGATGGACTCTGTACCCATGGTGGCCCTGACTGGCCAGGTACGCACTGAATTGATTGGCAACGATGCGTTTCAGGAAGCAGACACCACAGGTATCACCAGGCCTGTGACCAAATACAACTGTATTGTCAAGGACATCAAGGATCTCGAACGCATGATCCGTGAAGCCTTCCATATCGCCTCCACAGGCCGTCCGGGTCCTGTCCTGGTGGACCTGCCCGTGGATATCGAAGTCGCGCAGATTGAAATGACCGGCAACCCTGCGAAACTGGACCTGCCAGGCTACAAGATCCGCACCAAGGGGCACGCCCGCCAGATCGAGATGGCAGCCCAGGCCATTAACGAGGCCAAACGGCCGGTCCTGTATGTGGGCGGCGGCGTCATTATCTCAAATGCCTCCGAAGAACTGTGCACTCTGGCCAGGAACGGCAATCTCCCAGTGACCCTGACGCTCATGGGCCTGGGCAGTTTTGACCAGACCCAGGACAAATCCCTGGACATGCTGGGTATGCATGGTTCTGCCTATGCCAATTATGCCGTGCAGGAAGCGGACCTGCTCATTTCAGTCGGCGCCCGGTTTGACGATCGCGTGACGGGCAATCTCAGCACCTTTGCACCCAAGGCCAAGGTTGTGCATATTGATATTGACCCGGCCAGCATTTCCAAGAACGTGCATGTAGACATCCCCGTGGTGGGCGACGCCAAGGTCATCCTTACCGAACTGATCAAACTCGTCAAGCACCAGGACCGCACCGAATGGTTCGCTCGGATTGCCCAGTGGAAGGAAAAATACCCATTTGCCTACAATCACGATGAACAGGGCATTCTGCCGCAATATGTCATTGACGAGCTGTACAAAAAGACCCAGGGCCAGGCCACAATCGTCACTGGCGTGGGCCAGCACCAGATGTGGGCGGCTCAGTTCTACAGGTATTCCAGGCCCAGGCAATTCATCAGCAGCGGCGGCCTGGGCACCATGGGCTTTGGCCTGCCAGCAGCCATCGGCGCACAGATCGCGGATCCCAAGGATCTGGTCGTGGACATTGACGGCGACCACAGCTTCAACATGACACTCATGGAACTGCCCACTGCAGTGGAACACAACCTGCCCATCAAGGTCATGATCCTCAACAACGGCTACATGGGCATGGTCCGTCAATGGCAGGAATTATTCTATGGGAAGCGTTATTCAAAGAGCTATCTGAAGAATCCTGACTATGCAAAGGTCGCAGAGGCCATGGGCGCGGTGGGCATGACGGTCCAGAACAAGGCGGACGTACCCCAGGCCATTGAGACCATGCTGGCCCAAACCAATCCCTGTGTGGTTGACTTCCGAGTCGTGGCCGAGGAAAACGTATGGCCCATGGTCCCGGCAGGCAAGAGCCTCAATGAAATGGACGGGCTGAACATCCTGGAACGACTGATCTAAGAATTCAGTTCAAAGTGGAACGTTCAAAGTGCAAAGTTGATGAAAAACACCTTCTTCCTAAAACTTTGAACTCTGAACTCAGAACTCTGAACTCATAAGGATATATCCATGAAACACATCATCAATGCACTTGTAGAGAATAAACCTGGCGTTCTGGCCCATGTGGCAGGTATGTTTGCAGCCCGAAGCTTTAACATTGATTCCCTGGTCGTGGGCCGCACAGAGGACCCCAAACTCAGCCGCATGACCATCGTGGTCATTGGTGACGACCGTGTGGTGGAACAGGTCAGAAAGCAACTGGCCAAGATCGTGCCCGTGGTCAAGGTCCAGGATTACGCAGGCCAGCCCGTGGTGGCACGCGACCTCATGCTCATCTCTGTGGCTGCGCCCCCGGAAAAACGCCCCGAGATATTCTCCCTGATCGAGATGTTCCGGGGCAGAGTCGTGGACATCGGCCAGAAATCCATCATGATCGAGGTCAGCGGCCCGGAATCCAAGATCGAAGGTTTTATCGACGTGTGCAGGCCCTACGGCATCAAATCCCTGGCCAGAACCGGCACCATCGCCATGCCGAGACGCAATAAAGCAGAATAAATCAAATCATACAAACCCTTAAGCCAGTACTGAAAACAAGGTTTCCCTCGGACTCATAAGGGCCTTTTTTTCCAGATTAAGTCCGGTATCCTCGGATCGCCATGAAAGTTCTTGCTTCCCGCGGACCCCATAATATAATGTACTGTTTTGTTATTTTCCGGGATTTGTCCTCTGTGAGCGGCCGGTGAGGACAGCCGGATGCATAAGAACGGTAAAATTGTTAAGGTTGGTTTTTGGCTGGTCGAAGATCAGGTCATGGAGTTGTGGGTCATTCCCTGACCGCCAAGACCACGAATTACCTGGTAACAGTGGTTTTGTGCCGCATATAAATGGAGAAAGACACATATGGCAGCAACAATTTATTACGAGAAAGACGCACCGATCGACGCCCTTGAAGGTAAGAAGGTCGCGGTGATCGGGTATGGCAGTCAGGGACATGCGCATAGCCAGAACCTCAGAGACAGCGGCATTGAAGTCGCCGTGGCTGAACTTGAAGGGACTGATAACTTCAAGATCGCTCAAGAACAGGGCTTCAAGCCCACAGACATCAAGCAGGCCATGAACGGAGCAGCCCTGTTGATCATCACCCTGCCGGACGAAGTCCAGGGCAAGGTGTATGAGTCTCAGATCGCCCCCAATCTCGTGGCCGGTCAGACGCTGGGCTTCTGTCATGGCTTCAACATCCACTTCAAGTACATTGTGCCGCCGGAAGGCGTCAATGTCGTGATGATTGCACCCAAGGGTCCTGGCCACCTCGTACGCAGTGAGTACGTCAAGGGCGGCGGCGTACCCTGTTTGATCGCCGTGGAAAAAGATCCGGCAGGTACGGCCAAGCAAATCGCCCTGGCATGGGCCAATGGCATTGGCGGCGCCCGTGCAGGCATCATTGAGACCACGTACAAAGAAGAGACTGAAACCGACCTGTTCGGCGAGCAAGTCGTGCTGTGCGGCGGCTTGACAGCCTTGATCAAGGCCGGTTTCGAGACCCTGGTGGAAGCCGGTTATCAGCCCGAGATCGCGTACTTTGAGTGCATGCACGAGGTCAAGCTGATCGTAGACCTGATGTACCAGGGCGGCATGAGCTACATGCGGTACAGTATCTCAAATACCGCTGAATATGGTGACCTGAGCCGCGGCCCGCGCATCATCACGCCTCAAACCAAGGCTGAGATGAAGAAGATCCTCGGCGAAATCGTCAGCGGTGAATTTGCCAGGGAATGGGTCGGAGAGTACCAGGCCGGTATGAAAAACTTTAACGAGCTGTACAAGAAGGATCACGCCAGCCAACTGGAAACAGTGGGCAGACAGCTCCGTAATATGATGAATTGGATAGACGCGAAAGAAGTCTAGACCAGTGACGTAGTAATATAAAGCCTGCGTACGGACCGACTAGGCGTAATATACTACATCACCGGCTTTTTGGAGGACGGTATCGATGATCGGTATATTACCGCAATCAGGGTGCAAATGCGCTTATTTGGTCTGTACGTGGGCTTTTTGTTTATGCCTGTGTGTCAGTGGCTGTGGCCTCCCCAATCCGAAGCACTGGGTTCCGCCGGGCAAACTGCCTTATCAGGACATTGCAGCCACCTACCACAGCACCAGTCTCAAACGAACCAGTACCCTGGATGTCCTGCGCAACATGCAGACTCACCAGGGCCTGCTCAAGCCCAAAGACGTGGACAGAGAACTCATCAGCCAGGGTGACACGCTGGTGGCCTCATCCGGTCGAAGCAATGACCTGCGTAAGAACTGGTTCACCCTGTTTTCGTTTGACGAGCAGAGTATGACGGCCAATCGCAAGTACTTCATGTGCCTGGACGAGAGTACGCTGGTCACACCCACCGAACCGCAGAAACCCCTGTTCTTCCCGAAAAAGACGCTGGTCTTCAACAGCCAGATCGTGGTCACAGACCTCATGAACCAGGACTTCGACAGCGAACAGGCACGTGACATCGCCCTCCTCGAATCCATTGCCAGTCATCTGCGTCATGACATCACCTATTTTGACGGCACCACGCGCCCCTCTGCCAACGGCAACCACATCATGACAAACATCGGTTTGTACATGAATACCGTCTTCCAACAAGCCCTGATGGAACTCCACAGATCGCCCTACCTGGCCAATGAGCTCAGCCACCAGGGTCTGATCTTTGACCACATGACCCTGGACAAGGGCCGCATCCAGATGATCCTGCAGGGAGATATTCTGGTGTCCCGCGTGGAAATCGGCTTGCCGATGTAGATTTAGGGGATAGGGGCCAGGGGGATGAGCCCGGATAATGATTTGCCTCATGGGCTGGACCTTCGGGTTCGGCCCATTTTTTTTTGGCCTTTTTTTCGATAACCACTATCTGCGTCCAAGGTTGAGGGAAACGGCAAGACATAAGACGGGTGAGGCAGGTGATGTAGGCATCGTCCGCAAAGCCCAACGTCCTGATTTGTCGGCGCAGTCAGTCAACACCTGCCGGGGCTGGCTGAAACGTCACGTGGTCAAGATCTGCTCAAGCCTCATATGCCTTGATTGAGTCAAGGATAATCTGCTTGGCCTCTGCCAGATCTCCCCAGCCAACGATTTCCACGTCCTTGCCTTCCAGCTGCTTGTACACTTGAAAGAAATGGGCTATCTCGTTAAGAATCGGCATTCTCACTTCACCGATGTCCCCGTAGTCCTCAAACCTTATATCGTTGTTTGAAACACAGAGTATTTTGTCGTCCTGCTCACCTGAATCCTTCATCTTTAAGACACCGATGGGTCTTGCCCCGATGAGTATTCCGGGGAAGGTGGGATGGCTGATCATGACCAATGCGTCCATGGGATCCCCATCCTTTGCGAGTGTCCTCGGCACAAAACCATAATCCCCTGGATAATGAAATGGAGAGAAAAGAACCCGGTCCAGCCTGAAGATATTGTTCTTCTTGTCATATTCGAACTTGTTCTGCCCCCCTTTTGGTATCTCGACGATCACATTTATGTCCTCTGGAGGATTTTTACCGGGCTCAATATCAGTATAGTAATTCATAGTTTTGACCTCGTTTTCTTGGAGTTACACGGCACGTTCACTGTCGCCCTGAAAACTTCAATGACTCGGAACCTGGACCACTGCATGAAGCATGCATTCCCAGGGTTTTCTGCATACGGCTGAACTTTCCTGAAAGTTCTAGTGAAAAAGGAACCGCTCAGGCAGCCTATTTCCACCCGATCGTCCACAAAAATTCGATTTTATATTCCGTGAGTGATCCTATCGCCGGCAGGCATGAATGCTGATATTTCCAGGTGCTTTGTCCGAGCCACCCCTTGATTGCAGATCGGATGAATCCCCATTCAAACAGTTTATCATTGATCCAGAGGTAACAATCTCTGCCCCCGAATCTACTTTGTCGAGATGACTCTTCGTTCTCCTTTCTCATCGTTTTTTGCCTGATTGGAGTGAGTAGGACACGCACATGATCTAAAAGACCGATCAGGCCACCATAACAATGCCACAACCAGCCGACCTCTGCGTCCTGCCAAAGTCAAGATCCAGTAATTTCAAGGATAGGGCTTGTCCTGTCTGATGGGGCTCGTATAATGGCCGTATTCTATTACGTGCGGGCCCAATATTCATGATCCAGACAATTCAAAATACACTGCAGCAATACTGGGGTTACTCAGGCTTTCGCCCTTTGCAGCAGGAGGCCATGGACAGCCTGGCCAAGGGGCGTGATACGCTGCTGGTCCTGCCCACGGGCGGAGGCAAGTCACTGTGTTACCAGGCCCCGGCCGTGAGTTCGTCAGGTCTTGCAGTCGTCATCTCACCTCTTATCTCCTTGATGAAGGACCAGGTGGACAGCCTCCTGGAGTGTGGCATTGCTGCAGCACGTATTGACAGCTCACAGACCCAGGAGGAACGCGCTGAGGTCATGACCCAGATTCGTGCCAAGACCTTGAAGCTCCTGTACATGTCGCCTGAGCGTCTGATCTCCAATGGCTTTATGGAGACACTCAAGCACGCCAGCCTGTCCTTTGTGGCCATTGACGAGGCGCACTGTGTGAGTATGTGGGGCCACGATTTCCGTCCCGAGTACAGGCAACTGGCACAGCTGAGACAACACTTCCCAGACATCGCCATTGGGGCCTACACAGCCACAGCCACAGACCAGGTACGCAAGGATATTGTCGAACAACTCCAGCTCAGGAATCCCCAGGTCCTGGTGGGCTCGTTCGACCGGCCCAATCTCATCTATCAGATTAAACGTCTGTCCGATCGAAACAAACAGGTGCGTGAGGTCATGGACCGCCACAAACATGAGTCCGGCATCATCTACTGTATTCGAAGACGCGACGTGGATGAGCTCAGTGCCCAGCTCAACGCCCAGGGCTACAACACGGCACCGTACCATGCCGGCCTGCCCGACGAAGAACGCCAGGCCAACCAGGATCGGTTCATCAATGAAAAGGTAGACACCATTGTGGCCACCATTGCCTTTGGGATGGGCATTGACAAGTCCAATGTCAGGTACGTGATCCATACAGGCATGCCCAAGAGCCTGGAAAACTACCAGCAGGAGAGCGGGCGTGCCGGGCGAGACGATCTGGAAGCGGAGTGCTGCCTGTTCTACAGCGGGGGTGATTATGGCGTGTGGAAGAGCCTCATGCGGGACATGGAGAAATCCGCGTATGCCATTGCCCTCAAAAAACTCAACACCCTCTTTAGTTTTTGTACAGGCGCCACATGCCGTCACCAGGCCATATTACAGTATTTTGACCAGACGCTCGACAAAGACAACTGCCAGGCCTGTGACATCTGCCTGGGCCAGCTGGACCTGATTGACAATGCCCAGGAGATCACGCAAAAGATCCTGTCCTGTGTGCTGCGTCTGGAACAGCGATACGGGGCCGGCTATACAGCGCAGGTGCTCACCGGTTCCAGAGACAAACGCATTCTGGAGTGCCGCCACGATGAACTCAGTACCTACGGCTTACTGGCCGACCAGGACAAGCGCGTGGTACACGACTGGGTCGAGCAACTGGTAGGCCAGGGCTATCTGGCCAAAGATGGCGAATATGACACACTCGCCATCACAGCACTGGGCGTGGAGGGACTCAAGGGCGACAAGATCCCGCGTCTGCTCAAACCGACCCAGCGTCCCACACGTCAGGCCAAGGTCACCCAAGACTCATGGGAGGGTGTGGACCGTGGTCTGTTCGAGGCCCTGCGTGAACAGCGCAGCCTGATTGCCGCAAAAAAACGGGTGCCTGCCTACGTGGTGTTTGGCGACGCGGCGCTGCGCGACATGGCCAGACTGCGTCCCTCCACAGAGGCACGGTTCCTGGAAGTCAAGGGCGTGGGCCAGAAAAAGGCCAAACAGTACGGCCAGATCGTGCTGGAAACCATTACCGGCTATTGCACAAAACATCATATCACGATGGATATGGGAAACAGTTTTCAGTAAGCAGTTTTCAGCTGGCAGCCGTGAACTGAAAACCAAACACTGAAAACCAAAAACTGACTGATGACTGACTCGGCATTTGATGATCAATCGTTTTTGGGGCACCTGCCCGAAGATGTCTGCTCTGACACGGGAGACGCCACGTCTGGGTCCGCGCCTGAGACACCGCCGCCTCAGGCCTTGAATCGATTCAATGACGCAGACATGCTCAGTGAGATTCCCGAAGAGGAGGATCCGCTGTACCCGGAGATCCTGCAGCCCAGACAGAAGGCCCCGTCGCTCAAGCGACCCTTTCCCTGGTTTATTGACATCTTCCTCTATCCCCTGAACAGGTCAGGCTTGATCAATCTGGCTGTGACCTTTGGGGTGCCTCTGGCGCTGATCCTATTGACCCTGGGCTGTGTCATGATCGCCAAAGCAATGCCTCTGCTGATCTTCGTCGCTGTCCCCCTGGCCATGGGCTCAGCCATTGTCGGATTGTTAATGGTCCTGTACCTGGGGTGGTATATCACGGAATGTGTACGGTCCAGCAGCGAAGGCCAGATTCGCACCCCAGATACCATCGGCCAAACGCCCGGTATCATGGAATTATTTGCGCTGTGCTTCCAGGTCTGTTTGTGCGCCATGGTTTTCCTGGGCATGAAATGGTCGTTTCACGCCACGTTCATGCCGCCGGCCTGGATGACGCACGTCCTCGACGCGATTCTGGCGTTTATGCTTCCCATCACGCTGCTGAGCGTCATCTCACTGGAAAGCATCCGGGGGCTCAATCCCCTACTCAATTTGAAACTCATCGGCAACACGTTTCTACCCTATTGCAGCGTGGCCATTCCCCTGTATCTCGCACACAGGGCCTTGTTCATGGTCTGCCTTGGAACACTGCCGTCCGGGATCAACATCATGATTCTGGTCCTGTGCGAGGTATACGGCGCCATGGTCTCCGCCCATGTGCTGGGACGCTTTGCCTGGAAACAACAAGACAAACTCTTCTGGGAGTAAATCCTATGCAAAACCCCATTCAAGCGGGTGCCAGACAGGCTGTCACGCGGTGCGTGCGTGTGCAGCCCAATGAGCGGGTGGTGATCATTACAGACCAGGAAACCCTGCATCTGGCCAAGGCCCTTGAAACGGAAGTGTCCATGGCGCACGCCTACGGAAGTCTGTTTATCATGGAAGATTTTGGTCCCCGAAACACCAGCGTGCCTCTGCCCTTCCCTGCCCCCATCGCAGAGGCCCTGACCGAGGCGCAGGCCAGCTTTTATATTGCCCAGTGCAAGACCGGAGAGCTTCAGAGCTTCCGCTTTCCCATGTGTGACGTAGTCAACACCTATCGCGTACGCCACGCCCACATGCCGGGCTTTACAGAAATCATGATGAGCCAGGGTATGGCCGCTGATTACGACGCCATTGCCAGGCTGAGCAAGACTGTCTTTGACTGCGTCACCAAGGCCAAAACCATCCGCGTGACCACGCCGGCAGGCACAGACCTGACTGCGGAATTTGATCCTGCTGTCCGCTGGGTCATCAGTGATGGCCGGATCACAGGCGACAACTGGAAAAACCTGCCTGACGGTGAAGTGTTCACTGCGCCGAAAAATGCCTGGGGCACAGTGGTGGTCGATGGCTGTCTGGGTGACTTCTTCTGTGACAAATACGGCCTGATCACAGACTCACCTCTCACCTACGCGATGGACAATGGACGCTGCGTGCCCGGCTCTGTGCAATGCCGGGACACTCAGCTCAAGCAGGACTTTGAGGCCTACACGTTTGACACAGATGAAAACGCCAGGCGTCTGGGCGAGTTTGCCATTGGCACCAACATCGGACTCAAGGCATTGATCGGCAACCTGCTCCAGGATGAGAAATTTCCGGGTATCCACCTGGCCCTTGGCAATCCTTATCCGGACAAGACAGGCGCGACCTGGGACAGCAAGGCCCATTGTGATGGGGTATTGATCAAGCCCACCATCCACGTGGAGAATCAGATCATTATGAGAGATGGAGAATTCTGTATTGACGAGTAGATCACGAGACATCGGCCAGCCGCTGTGCCAGACGTTTGTGGTGATCCTTCAAGGCGTCCGACAGGAAGTACTGGATCTGCTTGATTTCCAGGGTGTGGCCCTCAAAAATATCAAAGTACTTGTGACCCAAAACGGATTGCTCAATGTTATCGGCTGTTTTCAAGGCATCGAACAGGGCATACTCTGAGGAGTCAAGCATTTCCATGAGTGCGAGGATCTTTGCCAGAGACTTCTCGAGGGATTGCCTGTCAAATCGATCTTCACGCACAATCCCTTCGCCAGCCTGAATCCGAACATGAAGCCTGCCGACCATGCGTGCGTGCAGGGCCGCTTCCTTGGAGAGTGTCTGCCAGAACGCCTGTTCTTCAGGAAATTTACTGGAGAAGGCGTCATACAGGTCTGATAAAGCCCTTTCATGGGCCATCAGCAATTCAACCATCTGATCTTCTGCAGTGCCGGAATCCATCATTTGATCCAATATTACCGTCTCAACACATCAATTCGGGGCGCATTATACAAAAGATCGGCAATTTCTCACGACGAATTTGGCTTTGCGCAGAAAAAAGGGCACCGCTCTTCTAAGGAGCGGTGCCCGATCTCTTGATCAAAAAAGAAGTCTACCTGGCGTTGGGATCGGAATCCTGGAAGTCAATGTTTTCCTTTTTAAAACTGTCCTTGATCGCACCTCTGACATCATTGAGCTTCTTCAGGGGCTCCTTCATCAGTGCTTCGGCAGTACTCGACATGGTTGCGCCATCGTCGACCACTTCAGGAATGATAAACACGATCAACTCATTGTTGGTCAGGTTCTTGACCTTGTGCCTGAACAGGGCGCCGAGCAGTGGTATATCACCGAGCAGAGGGACCTTTCTCTGGACCAGGCTGTCCTTCTGAAACAGGATCCCGGCCAGCATCAGGGTCTGTCCGTTCTCCACAATCATCTTGGTTTCCGTGGTCATGGAACCACGGACAGGCTGACTATTCACGATATTGTCACTGAGTTGAGACAATTCCACGCTGATCAGCATGTCCACCTTGTCTTCCGGTGTAATACTGGGCCGGATTTCCAGTGTCATACCTACCTTGTCGAAGGTCACACTTGTAGTCTCTCGATCCGAGATCCCTACAGACGAACTTGCTTTAAACGGCACAAGATCACCCTTGAAGAAACTGGCCGCTTCATTGTCCTTGGTCCATAGCGCTTGCTGATTCAGGATCTTGGCCTTCACTGTCTTGGACAGGAAGTCGATCAAGCCATACACGTCCAGGCTCGAACTGACCGTAGTGGAAGATCCATGGGTCGTCAGGCGCGTCAACTCTGACAAGGCCTGTACGGAATTCTCACCAATGGAGCCAAAAGAACTGGCATTGGTAGACAGTTGCATCCCCAGAGAGGTCATACTGGAATGATCCACCTCCACCACAATGGCCTTGATCAGGACCTGCTTGCCCGGGATGTCGAGCTTCGTAACCATATCCCGGATACTCTCCATAAACTCAGGTGCTGACAGTACCAGCAGGGACTTGCTGTGCGTATCCGGAATGAAACGCACCTTGCCAATGACATTGCTGATGGGCTCTTCGTTGGTTGCCTGCCGTTGCTGATTCCACCAGGGCGAGTAGACATCCGCCTGGTTGTTGCCACCCTGGGGCCGATTGGCGTTGTTGTTGTTGTTGTTGCCCTGAGTGGTGGGTGCCGGGGAGTCATTGAGACTGCGATCGCTGAAGCGAATGTTGGCATTGGTCCCGGATTCATTGAACAGGGCATTCAGACGTTCGGCCAGGATCTCCGGGTCCGCATAATTGAGCTGAATCACCTCCGGTACTTCCGCCATTTCCTGGCCATCCAGTTCTTTGATCAGATTGTCAATGACCTCGTACGCTTCAGGGACCTTACTGATCACGATGATTTTCTTACTGCCGGGCACGGCCTCAAAGGTCAATTGCCCGTACAGGGGCCCAATGATCTTTTTCTTGGTCTGTGAATCGCCCATGAGGATCATACGAATGAACTGGGTGGAGGAATCGTCCTCTTCACTGAACAGCTTGCTGAGCAATTGCGCCATCTGCACCGGATCGGAATTGCGTAGTGCAATGATCCTCGGTTTGACCTGATCCACATCCAGGGGTTTGTCCCACTCCTTGATCTGCTTTTCGATCTTGACCATGTTCTCGGGTGAGGCGATGACGGTGAGACGCTGCAGGGCCATCAAGGGAATCACCTTGACCACATCCGTGGGATTGACATTGCTCTGCATGCGCCTCATGTAGCTGTAGTAGTTGCCGGAATCCTGAGCTTCTGTTTCATACAGACTTTCAATGTTGGCCTGAATCTGTTCAGGATCCGCGTACTCCAGATCAAAGTTCTTGGTTTCAAACACACCGCTCGGCAGATCGATCTCTTTGATCAGTTCTTTCACGGCCTTGCGAAGGTCCTCACGACCAAAGATCATGAGCTGACGCGATTGTTCCAGCGGCCTGACCAGCACGCTGGGACGCAATTCGCTGCCCGGCATGCTCTGCAGGGCTTCTTCAATCCCTCGTGACACTTCCCGTGCGTTGGCATAACTCAAGGCAACGGTCTCGTATTCCGACTGGACCGGGTCTGACAGATCCAGCTTTTCAATCCAGTCCTTGACGGTCTTCATGTCCTGGGCAGAGGCACGCACAATAATGACCTTATTCTTGGACTGAGGAATCAGAATAATGGGCATCTTGCCCTGCCCGGCAACCGTGGTGGAAACACTCGTGTCCCTGGGAGAATACCGATTGTAACTGCTGTATCGCCGGTTGTTGGAATTCGTTTCGGAACTGTCCAGAACGATGCGCAGCAACTGAACCACATCCACCGGGTCGCCGTTGTGTATGGGAATCAGTTCGGACACAGTCTGTTCGGCCTCAGGCACGTCAAACTGCTCGATCACCGTACCAATACGCATGAGGTTGGTGATGGTCTCAATGGCAGCCACAGTCCCGGTGGTGGGGTCGGAAGTTACCATGCCGTAATCCGAAATAAAGGGTTGGATGACCTTGGCCATTTCGTCGGGATTGTAGTTCTTGAGTTTAAAGAACTTCTGCACGATCTGTTCCTTGTTTTCATACAGCGCGAGCGGCTCGTCCGGACCGATGACCGGCACCTTGCCAAGCTTGGCATCCTTGAGCGGCTTGAGATAGATCACATCCCCGTCTTGCTCTGCCATATAACCCTGAGTGCGCAGCGCCGCATAGATCAAAAACAGGGCCTTGTCACGTGTCAATTTCTTGGGCGCAAATATCGTGATCTTCTGCTTCATGGCATCGCTTGTAGGAATCACGGTCTGGCCGGTCCAGTCCGTAATCTTCTTGACGATGTCCTTCATCTCAACGTCTTTGAGGTTGAGCGCCTCCATGGGCTCATTGGGTTCTTCGGCGGCATCCGGCGCCTGACGTGCATTCGGCCCTCTGCGTGCCCGGGGTCCTTCTTGGCCGTTCGAACCACCTGGCTGATTGGCCTCTTCCGGCTTGGCATTGGGGTCAGAAGCAGTCTCGGGTTTTCCGTTGGGGTCCTGCCCAGCCTCCACCACAGCTTTCGGGGGTGCATTGGGTTCGGAAGCGGTCGGCTCTGGGGCTGGCGTTTGGTTGGGATCACCCTGTCCGGGCGCATTGACTTCAGTCTTCACCTGAGATGGCACGGACTCGGCCTTTACAAAAGCCCCGGCAAAATCAGTGACTTTGCCGCTGAATCCAACATACCAGATAATGATGCCGGACAATAGGATCACAATGCCTGCAACTAATAATTTTGACGTCTTCAATTTTTGCCTCCCAATACCCAAGGTATTAAATGCCTATCCTGTAGAACATGAATATCGCTTATAAAGACAGCGCAGCCTCATCGCCCGCTGTTTCTCCTGGCCTCCATATAGGCCCGTCTCTCTTCTGGAGACATGCTCCTGATACGGTTGATCTCCTCCGGTGTGGGAGGCGCCATGCGACTTGGGCGTCCCCCTCCGCCTGAACGCGCCACATTACGACCGGAACGAGTCCTGGAACCGGAGGGTGTGGAACTGTTCGAAGAACCCGAGGCCCCGCCTCCCTGGTCTTGACCATTGATTGGGGAAAAAGTGGTTTGGGCCCCATTCCATTCCACAGTCACGGTGTCGGCGTTGATGGCCATGATCTTGGCATCCCCCACCTTGTCACCCACCTTGTATAACTGACCATTAATCAGGGCCTCCTGACCAATGATATCCACATCCTTCACAGGATTGGTCTTTGGCGGGGCCTTGGCAAACAGATTGTCCGTTTGCATGGCCTCCATCAGTTTTTGGTCTTCAGCCACGAATCCCTTGAGATCTGCCTCGTTCGGCTCGGTTTGAATCAGACTGTTGGGGTCCAATCGGACCTCTACCTCCAGAAAGTCCTTGTAACGAAGAACATACGCCCCGGCCAACACCAGGCAAAGAATCGTCACGCCCCACAA
Source organism: Phycisphaerae bacterium (assembly GCA_021736645.1). Classification (GTDB taxonomy): domain Bacteria; phylum Planctomycetota; class Phycisphaerae; order Sedimentisphaerales; family Anaerobacaceae; genus JAIPFM01. The sequence goes on from JAIPFM010000199.1 coordinate 29,421, forward strand.
CCACATGATCAGAGATTCGGAGGTCAAAAGATGTTTTGTGTTTTGTTTCATGAGAGAGTCTTTTTGGCTAGGGTTGTCAGTGTCAGTTCTATGGTCATCTCTTTGCGGCCTTCAGCAGGCTGTTTCGGATCCGCCTCAATTTTTAAGGCTTCGATGCCCACATAATAGGGGTTGGTCTTGAGATCGACCAGAAGTCTCAGGAGTTTGTCCAGGGAACATGTTCCTGCATAGCTGAGGTAAAGAGGTTGATAGCCCCCCACCTGTCCCTTCTTGGGAAAATCGGTTTTCAGCGGCACCTCTTTGAGCCCGGCTTTCTTGATCTGCTCTGTCAGTTTATCCCGGAACAGAAAGGCCTGGGCATCTGCCGTGGTCGGCATCTTGTACACGGGCACCTGCGAGTCCAGATACAACTGCTTGGGGTCTTTGGGATTCTGAATCTGCTGGAGCGTCTTTTCCATGGCGAGGTTTTCAGACCGTACCTGGCGCCAGTGTCCTTCGAATTGGGGGATATACACCAACCCCAAAATAAACACTGAGCAGACTGCACCCATGCGAATCGTTCTCTTATCTCGATCAGTTAATGTCATGGCCATATGTCACCTGTCTAAATTATTGGGTCACCTTTTGGGTGAAGGTTTTGTAGTGAAAACTCATGCCAAACTTGACTTTCTTGGTTTTTTCATCAGGCACTGGATTATCGCGTTTGGCCTGGCTCACACCTTTCAGATTGGTCATGGCCTTGTCATAGTCATACCATGGCTCGGACTTGTCTGCACGCCCGGCAATCTTCAGGGGCTGGCCCCTTTTGTACACAAATGTATCGAGCACAATGCCCTTGTGCTCCTTGGAGGCCACGACATTGATCAGTTCCAGCATATTCGCACGCTGTCTGGCCACCAGCTTCTGATAGGCCTTTTCCTTTTGAAACTGGACCACCTGGGGGGCACTGGTCAGCTCGGCAAGTTTCTTGTGGCGTCTGATGTCCACCGCATAGAGGGTCCACGTCATCAGACAGATTGCCACCGCGGCCGCGAACCAGGACAGTATGGGGCGGACATTGGATACCTCTTTCTTATCCAGGCAGCCGCACAGGTCTTTAAACAGTTCATAATGTGCAGGGCTTTCATTCAAGACGCTTAGGGCCAGGCCGATCGGCACGCGCCAGGCGTAGAGATCCGCCACCGTATAGGGTATGCGTCCGCTGAACGCGGCCTCACTGGGCGTCACCTCTTGAACGGCCAGACCCGCCTTTTCCAGGGTCTGCCTGAGTGTCCCCAGGGCGTCACTTGCATCAGACATGAGCGTCAGTGTGCGGCAGCCCGAAGACTCGGTCTGATAGCCCTGCATGGCGTCCTGTAGTTCCTGAACAAATTGATCGAGCACGCCGGACTCCAGCGTGGATGCCCCGTCGGATGGTGCCAACTCGGCCAGCCCAAGATCCAGGACAGACACATGAATTAACTGACGGTCATGGACACAGCAGAGGACTGTGTAATGCTCACAAAGACTCATCAGGACGGCATCTGACGTCTCCTGGACACCGCATCCCCATCGCCACATCTGCACCAGGGCATCCGCCTCCAGAATCATGTGGTCCGGTTCCAACACAGCAGCTTCTCGCACAGGGGGGCTGTTTCTTCGCATGGCCGCCACAGACGCCGTCCGTTCGGAGTCACTGACATGAATTGTCTTCCAATCCAGGCCCATTTGATCGGCACTCAAAGGCAGACGCGTCTCTGCCTGCATACGCACCATGGCTTCGGTTTCCTGCGTCCCCACCTTGGGCAATGTCATGCGATAAAACGCCAGGCCCACGGAGCTCAAGCCTGCCACCACGACATGCTGGGCTTGCCTCAGACGCTTGCCTGACTCGTCCAAGACCTTGATGCGTCGAGCGAGCACCGGCCAGGTCTCTGCCTGCTCGAGATGCAGCAGTTCCAGAGATCGGCCCTTGCGTCGCAACTCGACAGACCGTATCTGTCGGTCCTGACGCGTTATGGCCGTGACTGAAAGTCCCACCTTTAATTCGGAGAATTGATCCATTAGTAACTTGCTCCCTGGTACCAGTAGGTTATTTGACAGGGACTTTCTGTCCGATCAAGGACGGCCTCTGTCACCACTGTCGCACCACTGATGGCCGTTTCCACGGCCATGGCACAACTGTACACTGTAAATACATTGGATCGGACTGTCACCCAGTCCGCCATTTTCCTGAATTGTTCTCTGGACAGCCCCTGTACATCCAGCAGATCGCCAATGCTGACCATGCCGTTAAGCATGCTCAGTCGGGCATTGACGATACTCAAGGCGGCCTGTTCCGCATCCGGATTATCGCGGCCTTCCAGCAGGGCCACCAGGACTTCTTTGGGTGCAGTGTTGACATTGACTTTGGCTCGCGTGTTGCTGCTCTGCCCCTGCCTGCCACCGCCCTGGGCCCGTGCGCCGCCCCCGCTCTGACCCCGTGCGCCACCCCCGCCCTGGGCGTTGCCCTGGGTAACGGTAATCTGGTCCACAATCTGTTGATACGTCTGCACATCCAGAGGCTGAGCCTGATTGCCCGACGCCTGCGTCGGCTCGTCCGGGCTGTTGTTCGAGATCAAATCGGCAATACTCTGAAAGCCGTTGCCGCGATTGTCCACAATCCACTGGGCATGGGCAGGGCTCAGTCCCAGATCCTGCTGCAGCGCGTCAAGGGACGCAGAGTTGACATTCACCCGATCTCCCCCGTCACCGTCTTTGTCGTCATCCTTGGAATAGCAGGACAGATACGCGATCCATCCCTGCTCCAGGACGTCATCGTTGTTGTCCGGCGGCAGGCTGGCGTCCCCATCCCGTTCATTGTAATCAAGCAATCCGTTGAAATTGGTGTCTTCCCCATACAGCATCTCCGGGGTCACCCCTCTGACCAGGAGCAACTCTCGAATGGTTTTAAACGGGGCATTGCGACAGTCATACGGATAATCGAGATTGCGATAATAGCCCGTTTCTGCGCCTGCGGGCCGTTCGTCGCTGTCTTGATCCCGCCAGTCCAGGATGGCATCGACAATCTCCTCTGTCATGCCGGGCAGTGCGAGGAGTTGAGGCGCACTGGCTTGATTGATATTCAGCTTGCCGGCTTCATCCACAACGCGCACGTTGAATACGGCGCCGCCCAGGACCACTTCCACGAGATCCAATTCATTGTCACTCCACAGATCGTCGAGTGCGTCACTGGTGCGGCTGTCTTCACTCAGTAGGGCCGCCACAGTCTCCACGCCTGCGCGACTGGCCCATTGGCACGCCACCGTCTGAGCGGAGAACATCGACACCTTCATGTCCAATCGAGAATACTGTACCAGGGACCCTACAATCACCAGCATCAAGACCGCCGTCCAGAGCACGGCCACCAGGACCATGCCCTGTCGATTGAAATCGGTTGTCTTGACTGGATGACCTGCCATGTTATCCCTCACTGTTCATCGCGTCCGTGCTCATTGCTTCACCATTGGCACCTTCCATTTGCTCCACATCCATGCCCTGCGTCTGGGGTGTCACCGGTCTGATGATAAAAGAGGTCGTGAACGGACTGGTACCGGTTTCAGGGCGGGTGGCCAGGGCCACTTCAATCAGCTTGGGCAGTTGCTGTTGTTCTTCAGTCCATTCAGACAGCCATTGCTGACCATCATAGAATCGTACAAGAAACACGCCGATCCCGTCGGCCAGGACACTCAACACACCCCCGGGCTCCTCCTCTTTGACGGGATGCGGCCACACGCGCCGCATCAACATGGACCGTTCCTCCGTCTGACTCAGATAATACTCCACCTCATAAATATCCGCCTCTGCCTGAGCGGCCCGGACCTGGTTGTGCGAAATGGTATAAAATGTGAGCATGGAGACACCCATGTCACCCGCGTCCTCGTACAGGAGCTTCCGGTTGTTTTGGTCCTGATCCGTATACAGACAGGCCAGATCGCGGGACAGGACAGAGGTGGCATAGCGCAGTTCGGACACGGTATCACAGTGTGTCTGGATGCGCGTGGCACTCTCGGACAAGGCGTGCAATGTCCCCATCGCAATCACCATGACAAAACTGGCAATCGACGTGGCCACCAGGACCTCGACCAGGGTGAACCCTGTTTTGTTCAATTGTTTGTTGGCATTGTTCATAAAGATGTCGTGTCCGCCAGAACACTCGGACCATTCAGTCGCGTGGTCACAGACAGGCTCTTGATACCACCGCGTTCGGCCCAGTACACCGTCATTGTCACTTCGTATAGATTGTCAATCCCCACCGATTCTGCAGCCATAGCCCAGGTGTATTCAGGCGCCAGTTCACCAAATTCACCCTGGGTCTGTCCGGCCTCCAGAAAGGCACTGATGCCCACACAATCGATCAGTGTCATCTGGCGATTAATCAAGGCCGCCGCCTGTTCATACGTCCTGTTGATGCCTGCGCCCGCCATGGATCGGGTACTCAGCGCACTGACTGTCACCACTGTGGCAGACAGGATCATCCCTGCCACCAGTGTCTCCACCAGGCTCAAGCCGCGTTGTCTTCGATCCTGTTTCATAAATCCGGCCGATCCAAATCAATCGTTAAATTTTGTATATTCACGGCTTCACCCACCAGAAGGGTGGCCTTGCCCGTGGCACTCGAAATACCCACACTGTAGTGCACTGTGCCATTCCCCACCTGAATGGTCGCGGTTTTGGCAGTGCCATTGGGCATAAACGTCAAGGCCGTCAACTCTTCAATGTCTGACTCATCCGCGCCTACGGTCTCGATTTGAATGGCTTCAAAGTCCACGCCGTCAGGCAGCGAGCCGGGTCGACAAAAACTGTTGTTGACGATCTGCTCTGCCGCTTCCAGGGTATTGGGGTCCTGGGCCATGGTCGTCACCCAGAAGCCTTTGCTCTGTGGGTCCAGTTGAAGGTGATAGGGCCGCTGAAATTCAATGGCCGCCACGCGCGCATACCGAGCCGTGACATAGAGATCCTTGGCCGCCTTTTCGACCAGCAGGCGTTTGTACGAGCCCGCATACATGCCCCCGCCCAGCCCGGCCAACAGGGATATCAGAATGATGACCACCAGGACCTCAATGAGAGTCAATGCTCGATTATGATCAGACGGTCGCAACACAATGTCTGCCTTATTCGTTATTTACCACGTCTGCGTTTTCGCCTTCGCCGCCTTCCTGACCGTCTGCACCCAGGCTGATCAGGTCAAAGGACCCTGGATTGGCCATACCTTCAGCCGCATACACAAACGGATTGCCCCAGGGATCATTGATCTGACTGGGTTTGAGATACGCCGCGGTCCAGCCTTCCAGGTCACCGGGGTCCTCGATCAGGTCTTCCAGGGCCACGGGAAATTGCTTGCAGTCCATTTGAAAGCGATAGATGGCTTCTTCCACAACCGCCATTTTTGGAAGCACCAGGTCTTTTTTGGCCTTGCCGATGTGCTTGAACAGATTGGGTGCAAGAAAGCCGCCGATCAAAGAAATGATTACAATGACCACCAGCAGTTCAACCAGGGTAAAGGCCTTACGTTTTCTATCCTTATTTGCCATCTCAAGTCTCCTATCCTATAGATCCGAGCTGTAGTGTCACCATGGGCAGCAACGTCGCAATGATGATAAATCCCACCACAACCCCCATGATCAGAATCAAGGCCGCAGGGAATACGGCCATAAATCGAGAAATTGCAGCATCTGCTTCCTCGTCAAACGTCTCGGCTGCATTGAGCAGCAATTCATCCAGGGTCCCGGTCTGCTCCCCCACGGCCACGACCTGCACCAGCAGCGGCGGAAAATAGCCGCAGGCATCCAGCGGTGTGGCTAGAGATTCGCCACGCTTGACCTCTTCAGACACGTGGTCGATTTGAGCCCCCAGGACCTCATTGCCCAGCGTGTCACGCACGACTTTCAGGGCCTCCAGAATCGTGACGCCGCCCTGGGTCAGGGCCCCGAGTGTACGGGCAAATCGCCCCACAGCAATGGATCGAAGCACATGGCCCAGAATCGGAATCTTGAGCCGGAATGCATCCCACTGCATACGTCCTTCCCGCTTGATCCATCGGGCCACCCAGAATATCAGACCTCCGACCGCCCCCAATCCGATCCAGCCATACGGCGTGGTCAAAAGTCCCTTGCTCAGGGTACTGCTCGCCATGAGCACCTGAGTGGGCCAGGGCAGCATGGCAGCATCCACATCCATATTGGACATCACATTGGGCAAAATCCATGTCACAATAATCGCCACCGACACAATGCCCAGACACAGCACAAAGGCCGGATAGGCCATGGCACTGGTCATATTGGCACGAACCTTGTCATCACGTTTCAGGATTTGAGCCAGTTGGAGCGTGGTCTGTTCCAGAATACCGCCTGCCTCCCCCACTCGAATCATGGACACATACAAGGGGCTGAAGACCTTGGGATGCGCTGCCATGGCGTCGGACAGAGACTGCCCCGAACTGACCGTCTGAACCAAGTCGTCGAGCATGTCACGGGATGCAGGCTTCTTCTGCTGATCTCGCAGCAGTTCCAGACACTTCATGAGAGGCAGGCCCGCACGCAGGGCCGTGCAGAACTGGCTGGTCATGGCCACCAGATCCTTGCTGGAGACGTGGCCTCCCCCAAAGGTCCAGGAGGGTGATGACGCGGAGATTGACTTGGTCTCTGTCTGGAGCACAGACGTATGGGTCTGAGACGACATCTCCGACATCTCCGTGACGAATCGTCCCTGATCAGACAGCATGGCCACAGCCCCGCGCTGATCTACCGCGTCAATGTTTCCGGTGACACTGGCACCCTGTTTATCTATGGCTTTGTAATGAAACTGCGTCACATCAGACCTCGTTCACTCTTAAATCAGTGGCCACTGTTAGTCATCATCATCAATGGTCTTGGCCACCCGGAAGATCTCTTCCAGGGTGGTTTCGCCCTCAAGGACTCTCTCCAAACCATTGTGCACCATGCCCACATGGTCGGCCGGGGCCGCCTTGATGATTTGATCCGTGGTCGGACGTTTGGCAATCAACTCTCTGACACCACTGGTAATCCTGAGCAATTCAAAAATGCCCCGTCGACCCGTCATGCCGGTCTGATTGCAGTGCGCGCATCCCCGTCCATGGTAAAAGGTGGTACCCGCAGGAATTTCCCCATTGAAATTCTTCATGAGTGCAGTTTCCGGACTGTAGGCGACCTTGCAGAACGGACAGACACGGCGAATGAGCCTTTGACCCAGAATCGCCTCAATGGAACTGGCCAGAAGAAATGGCTCCACACCCATATCGATCAAACGTGTCACGGCGCCTGCTGCGTCATTGGTGTGCAGCGTTGAAAAGACCATATGCCCGGTGAGGGCTGCCCGAATCGCAATATTGGCAGTCTCACAGTCGCGGATTTCACCCACCATCACGACATCCGGGTCATGTCTTAGAATATGACGAAGCCCGGTGGCAAAGGTCAGACCCCGTTTGGGATTGACAGGCATCTGATTGATCCCGTCAAGCTGGTATTCCACAGGGTCTTCAATAGTGATCATTTTAATGGACGGAGAGAAAATGTGCTTGAGAGACGCGTACAGGGTGGTGGTCTTGCCGCATCCGGTGGGGCCTGTGACCAGGACAATACCATGGGTCTTGCGAAGGGCCTTTTTCCAGCCGCTAAGACACATTTCACTCATACCAATATCGTCCAGATCGATCATCGCCGCAGATTTGTCCAGAATACGTAGCACCACGGCCTCGCCGAACACCGTAGGTACGGTAGAGACACGCATATCGATCTTTCCCTTTTTGCCGACAAATTCGATGTGACCATCCTGGGGTACAAACCGTTCGGCAATGTTCATATTGCCCATAATCTTGATACGGGACACAATGGCCGCGTGCAACCGCTTGGACGAGGGAGATTTTTCCACCAGCAAACCGTCAATACGGTATTTGATGCGTACCTCGTGTTCAAATGGCTCAATGTGAATATCACTGGCCCGGTCGTCCACGGCTTCAATGATGATGAGATTCACCAGATTAACAAGAGACGGTTCACGGGCCATTTCCTGCAGCTTGTCTGCAGAAAAATCTGCATTTTCAAGACTGATGTCGGCTCTTGGCCCACCGGGCACAAGGTTGTCAAGCATCCGAGCCACATTGCTGCCGTAAAATCGCAGTATGGCATTCTCCATGTCCATGGGATCGGCATAATAGCGACGAATGGACATGCCTGTGACCAATCGCAGATCTTCAACCGCCTCAGTCATAAAGGGATCGGTCATGGCGACTGCCAGACGCCCGCCTTCATAGCACAAGGGCAGAAGCATGTATTTGTTGACCAAATCTGCGGGCACCAAGGCCACAATGTCGCCAGGAATGGACACCTGCGTGAGATCCACCTTTTCAATACCGACCTGCAGGGCCAGGGCCTCAGACAGCTGGGCTTCGGTGATGAATCCCAGATCCACCAGAATTTCTCCGAGGCGACGGTGCTTTATTTTTTGCTCAGTCAGGGCAACTTCCAGACTGGATTCGTCCAGGTAGTCTCTTTCGCACAACAGTTGCCCCAGAGGGGCTCTTCTCTTATCGATCATAGTTTCTTCCGGTTCCAGACACCCTGAGGGGTGCATACTCAATGCCTTTAGCAAATTATTAAACGCCATATCCACCAACTCTCACAAAAAAGAGGCGGCTCTCAGGGAATAACGCGCATCACTCTCCAGCTTTTTTGACGCCCTATATCAGCCTTTTGTTACAATTTAATAAGATTTTAGCTTAAAAACCGAATTTTTTACAGGGCCTTTGCGCAGGTCCCTCTATATATATGACGTTTGACCTTATGTGAGTTACAAAAAAACAGAGAATCATCAGCTTATTGAAAGGAATACCGAGTTTTGATATAGTGATGCCTGACAAGTTAGAGCACGAAAGGGTAGACACCATGAATGAAATGCCAAAACTGGAATTGTTTGATAATCCGTGCCCGCAGCGGGACTATGCAATCACCATACGCTGTCCAGAGTTTACCAGTGTGTGCCCCATCACCGGACAACCTGATTTTGGTGAGCTAACCATTGAATACTGCCCGGATCTGACTTGCATTGAGTTAAAAAGCCTGAAATACTATATGCAGAGTTTTCGGAATAAAGGCATTTTTTACGAAGCCCTGACCAATGAGATTCTGGATGCCCTGACCACAGCCTGTCAACCCAGATGGATGAAGCTCACCTCCAGATTTACGCCCAGAGGTGGGATTTCCACGGATGTGTTGGTCGAATATCGAGCTAATGCTTAAGCAGGAGTACTGTGTTGATTAACTTTCACTGCACATATTGTGACAAGAGAATTGAGGCCCCGGACAAGCTGGCAGGCAAACGGGGAAAGTGTCCAAAGTGCCGCAACACCGTCGTGATCCCGGATCCTGCACCAGAGGATGATGGCCCTCTGCGACTTCAACCCCTGGACACTGAAGAAGAACAAGAACGAAAGAGACTCTGGTCTGAAACCTATAATATGACGCTCACTCTTTTTAACGAGCGTTCTTTGCCCGATGAGCCCCCAGTTGAACCTGATACCCCTTCAGATCCTACAGACATCTCGTATATGATCTCTGCCACGCCCATGGATGCCAAGGAAATCAAACAGAACATCTTGCGATACTTCCAGTTTCTCGCCAACGGAGACCAGGTTCAAGCCTCTCAATACGAACAGCTTATTTTGCCACACGGTGATGAGGCCATCGAAATTCTGGACAGCATGGCCGTCAACGAACTGCCTGAACCAGAACTCGCCCACATCCCTCCCCACATGCTGTCAGGACTGATCAGAAACCTCAGAACCCAAATCAATTCCTAAACTTAAGGCTCAAAGACCAGGAATGGGGGGCCTAATTCCCCACTTCTGCATTTGTATTTTCTCCCGCTTGGCTCTCTCCTGAGCGTATTCTATAGTTTGAATAGTTTTCTATACAGCCACCTCAACAGACTCGGGAGATTAAAATGATCATTCATGGGACAACAGCCGTCCATCTGACAGACAAGGTCTTTGACCAGACCCAGAGTCACCCTACACTACAAGGGTGGCTCACCTCCGAGGCCTATGCCAAAACAATTGAACGATCCATCATTGTTGCGCCTCTGTTGTCATCTCAACATGCCTGCTATCATCGCCTGGGGCCGGAAGGTGAGATTCTGTATTCCTCCCTGGACAGCATCGACAAGACGGAACTGGGGACAGTGTTTGAAAAGATCGAAGCCCACTTTAAAGTCAGGCTCGTGTACGGTTTTCAATGTTATTTCCACCCGATAACTGGCGTCGCTTCTCGGGTAGAGACCCTGCTTCTGGATGTCCAGCACATGAATCGGGTCATTCTGAATGACTGTAAACGCGAACTGTATGAAGCATTCGGTATCCAGAGTCATCGTTTCGAGCATCTCTGGGCATACGAGCAATGTGTCAGGCTGGCACCCGTCACACTGGCTGCCCTGGAAGCGCTCAATGCCACAGACGACATGACCACCCTGATCTCTCACAACGTCATAGGCATCCCCACACTGCTATGCGCGATGAAACAACCATCATGCCATGCCACCACGGTCTTCTGCGCCCATGAAGTCCCTTGCGCTCGGAAAATTATTGAAGAACATCCGGGCCATGACACCATGTTCTATAATGTTATGGAGCGCGCCCCGCAGAACAACCTGCACCTCCATGATATATTTGGTGAGGTGTGCCTTACCTTCCAGCACACGTTGACCCAGGCCGCCAGTCACTGTCACCGTGTCTTGGCTGTGGGACACAATGTGGCCCGTGAATTGCGATTTTTGGCACCTGAATTTGAAAGCAAAGCCATTGATATTGTGTATCAGGGCCTGTCAACCAGACCGGTCACTTATGCGGCCATCCGCCATTCCAAGGAAAAACTACAATCCTATTGCGACACGCTTCTGCAGTACAAACCTGACTGGGTCTTTTCTCACGTGGCCAAACGCATCAAGAGCAAGGCACTCTGGCGTGACTTACGCGTACTGTCTGCCCTGGATCGAGAATTCCAGGACACAGGACAAACAGGCGTGATGTTCATGGTCTGTACGGATGCCACCGCGAAACCTGCCAGAGACATACGCCAAATGGAATCCAACTATGGCTGGCCTGTGGCACACAGAGAAGGGATGCCCGATCTGATCGACGAGGAAATCCCCTTCTTCGATGCAGTTCAGACATTTAATGCCAGAGCACGCAACATCAAAATTCTGTTCATCAATCAGGACGGGTTTGATGCCACATCGTGCGGGCAGCGCATGTGCAAGGACATGACCCAGGCAGATTTGTGTCAGGGGACAGACGTTGAATTTGGACAGAGCATCTACGAACCCTGTGGCAGTCCACAACTCGAACCAGTGGCCTACGGCGCTCTGTGTGTACTCAATCGGATCTGTGGTTGTACCCAATGGGTGGAAACTATAGCCCAGGACATACCTGACAATCTCATTATCGCAGATTATACAGACATCGGGGACTGTCACCCGGACCTGGAAAACGTGCTGCAATTGAGCCAGGCGACACGGGATCAGATCGAACAGGCCGCCAGTCGCCAGGTGGCCCGGGACATCCTGGACAGACTCCCCCAAAATGAAATCCAAGCCCAGGCATTACTCAAAGCCGGGTCAAATCTGACGCAACAAATAAATTGGGAGTCGATCATCACAGACTACCTATGCCCAGCACTCCAAAACAATCTTATCCTGCACTAAGTTTTTCCAGACGGCGCACCCTTTTCACCTTGAAATCAGGCAAAAGAATTTGACTTCTCCTGCCCCGGCCTTACACTGCTGCTTTGTGAAAACAAACATGAAAAAACCAGTCATCGGGCTACTGGGGGGTATCGCCTCGGGAAAAAGCACTGTCGCATCAGCCTTTCAGGATCTGGGCTGTGCCATCATTGACGCAGATCTCCTGGCGCATAAAGCCCTTGACCAGAGTGCCATTCAGAACAGTCTCATCACGGAATTCGGTCCGGATATCGTAGAACCCCGCGGATCAATCGACAGAGCTGCATTGGGCCGTATTGTCTTTCAAGACGCAGGCAAGCTGGCCAGGCTGACCGCCCTGCTGCACCCATGGGTGTTGGAGAAATGCCAGCAAAAGCTGAAGGAATATCAGCAAGATCCAGATGTTTCGGCCATTGTGCTGGACATGCCATTGCTCCTGGAAGTGCAGTGGGACAGGTTTTGCGACCATATTGTGTTTGTTGAATGCCCCAAAGAAATACGCCTTCAAAGGGCATTAAACCGCGGTATTAGCCCTGAAAGTCTGGTTGAAAGAGAAAATTTTCAAATTTCACTGGACAAGAAAGCGGTTCGTGCCGATAATATCGTCATTAACATTTCTGACTTATCGTCTCTGGTCAGGCAAGTCGCAAAAATCTTCACGAGTGTTATTGATAATTAATCTTTATTTGTGTGGTTACGGAAAGCTATCTAAGAAATAACTCCCTATATTACCTTTACAATCAAGTCCCTATTTATCTGCAATTATACCGTTTTATTAACCCCGACCCCTCTTATTGCATCTTTGTTATAAAGTCACGATGGTGGGTCACCACAAGGGATGTCGTGTATTAAACAAGGACATGGAGAAGGAGCCATCATGGCGAAAGTTGCTGCAAAAAGCACCAAGAAAACAAAGAGAAAGTACGTCAAGAAAAAGAAAAAAGTGACAAGTGATCAGGCCTCGCCTGAAAACCAGGTCCTTGACGAAGAAAAAATCGAACCTGCCGCGCCCGAAGAGGCAGAGCCAACCGCTCAAAAGGTTAATGGTTCTCAAAGCGATGAGGCCCCACAAGAATCCTCTGGCGAAGAGGACGAATCCACTCACGCCAAGTACGAACGCATCAAAAAAGGCAGTCTCTATCTGACTGACCTCCAGAAGTTGACCGTCTCAGAATTACACGATATCGCCAAAAATGAGAAGATGTTGGAATATACGGCCCTGAAAAAGCAGGATCTTATTTTCCGCATCCTCAAGGAACGTATCCGGCAGAGTGGCCTGCTGTATGGCGAAGGGGTTCTGGAAGTGCTGCCTGATGGGTACGGCTTCCTGCGAAATCCGGATTACAACTACCTGTCGTCACCGGACGATATCTACGTGTCACCGTCCCAGATCCGCCGTTTTGGGCTGCGCACAGGCAATAGTGTCTCCGGCCAGATCCGACCTCCCAAGGATTCTGAAAAGTACTTTGCCCTGCTTCGCGTGGAGGCCATTAATTTTGAGAACCCGGACATGCTCGCTGACAAGGTCGTGTTTAGCGATCTATGCCCTCTTCATCCGGATGAACGCTTGATTCTCGAAGGGGCTGCAGATGACCTCAGTACCCGGATCATCGACCTGGTGACACCTGTTGGAAAGGGTCAGCGCGGCCTGATTGTGGCCCCTCCCAGAACAGGCAAGACCATGCTCCTCCAGAAAATGGCCAATGCCATCAGCAACAATCACCCTGAAGTTCGCCTCATCGTGCTCCTGATCGACGAACGCCCTGAAGAAGTGACTGAAATGGCCCGTAAGACAGGGCCGGATGTCGAGGTGATCAGTTCGACATTCGACGAACCTGCATCACGTCACTGCCAGGTGGCTGAGGTGGTGATTGAGAAGGCCAAACGCATGGTGGAGTACGGTGAAGACGTGGTTATCCTACTCGACTCGATTACACGTCTGGCCCGCGCTTACAATAATGAAACACCGCACTCAGGCCGTATCCTCACAGGGGGTGTGGACGCCGGTGCCATGCAGATGCCCAAGAAATTCTTTGGTGCAGCCCGTAATGTCGAAAAGGGTGGATCGCTGAGCATCTTTGCCACGGCCTTGATTGACACCGGTTCCAAGATGGACGAAGTGATTTTTGAAGAGTTCAAAGCCACCGGTAATATGGAACTTCACCTGGACAGACGTCTGGTGGAACGCCGTACTTACCCTGCCATTGACATCAGCCGTAGTGGTACGCGTCGCGAAGAACTGCTCCTGGATGCCAAGGAGATGCAGTTGATTTACCGACTGAGGCGTGTACTCAGCGAACTCAATCCTGTGGAAGCCGTGGAACTACTCAAGAGCCGCCTGGCCAAGACCAACAGTAATGCCGAGTTCCTCATGACCATGAGTCTCGACTAATGGCAATCTGAGAAAATACATCAAGCGGTGACCTCTTCAGGTCGCCGCTTTTTTTATGCGCATTAAAAAGGGCATTGCCTTGTGCCTCGCAATGCCCCTTTTTTTTCAAGGTTCGCTTGAACTTCAAATCTACCGTTTAGTTCCTGAGGATCAGAGACAATTGGGCCCTCCAGGCCTGTCCATCCGCACTGTTTTTGTACTCAGTCAACCAGCGTGACACTTCCACACCGGCAGACGCATGCTTGTTGAAGTCATAGATCGCATTGGCAAACAAGCAGGAATTTCTCTGACGATTTAAAGCACTCAGATCCGCGTCTGCATTCCTGCTAAACCCATAACCGCCGTTGTAGCTCCAGGGATCCGCAGGATCAAAGGCTGCCGCAACCCAGCCGCCATAATTGTGAACTTCTTCAGGACCCGTGACTTTGGTAGCACTGTCCACACCCAGGCCAATGCCGCCGAGCATTTGACTGAGGTTGGAACCGCGATAGAGTTCGCCCTTGAAGGAGACAGTCTTACACACGGGCATGGTGACATCCAGGCAGGTCGACCAGGTACTGACCGTCTCCGCCTGAAATGGTGCCGTATTGGGATCATACTCTTCTTCACCAAAGTGACCGGACACACCCACGGTAGACCCAAAACCGTTGATGAACGGGAAGGTCCAGGCCACACGGCCCTGCAGCATGGGATACCCCTTGTCTGCGCCGGAATCATCGTTCGCCAAACCAGTACTCCCTATGGTACGAGCCACGGCAGCAGCCACACTCAAGGCCTGACCATTGCCCATATCGTAGGACTTCTCCACACGAATCTGAGGTCTGCGGTAGCCATAGTTGCCTGCCCACCACAGCACAGTATAGCTCAAGGTCCTGGGGTTGAGCGGCGCCACCACATCCCAGGTCTGGCCTGCCAAAAGCGACCAACCCGTGTCAATGTCCTGGACCGTGATAAAGGCGTGACGCGTCATCAACTCGGCCTTGTTCTCATTGCTCACGGAATTCTGACCGTATAAATCCCATTCCGCCTGACCGGACACCACATATTTGCCCGTTTGAGGCGCCTTGATCTTAAAGCCGAAGCGGGTCTCATTGGCTGTCATATTGAACTCGTTGTCGTTTTTGTTTGCGCCGGAACTGGATGTAGGCATTCCATTCTCAGATTCGACCCATTTGACGTAGTTGCCCGGCGTGGTCCTGGAATCATCATACGAGGCATCCGCCTTGATATAGCCATAGAGCTGAACATCCAGATTCGCCCATACATTGCCCTTGACCGCTTCTTGCGCAGACCCTACAACACAGAGTGACCCAACAACCAGTACCAGCAAAAACCGTCTTCCTGTCATCCTAAATCCTTTCCGTAGCAAACAACACATTGATCAAACATAGCTTCCAAAAAAAATGATTGGTCCGCTATTATCTTCTCAGGGGACAGCTTGTCAAGTGGATAAATAATAGACACTATCATGTAGTTTAAACATCCTTTTGTTGTTCTTTGTAGTGCTTCTTTTTGTTCCTCCTAATGTCGCCTTGTTGTTCCACTTGCACACTTTGTTTTATATTTGACAGTCCATGCGGACAAGGCTAGAATTCGAGATCTTAACATGTTGATCTTCTAGAAAGGATTTAAAATACCTCAGAGCACACAAAGTCAGAACTAGGGTTACCACCCTGTTTAAACCGGTTAACAATACGTAACATGTCAAGGCTAACCGATTCCACTTCACACAAAAGGAGCAAGTTTATGGCACAAGATCAATCATTCAACTCATTGATGAACGAGGATCGGACTTTTCCACCGCCCCCGTCTATTGCGGCCAATGCGCACATCAGCAGCATGGCCCAATACCAGGAGATGTGGGACAAGTCGATCAATGACCCGGACGGATTCTGGCTGGAAGAAGCCAAGCGTCTGACCTGGTTTAAAGAACCGACCAAGAGCCTTGAATACACCTGGGACACCAAGGCACGCAAAATCGAACACACCTGGTTTGCGGATGGAAAATTGAACGTCTCGTACAACTGCCTCGACAGACACCTGGGCACACCGGTCGCCAAGAAAACGGCCATCATCTGGCAAGGTGATTCAGACAAGGACATGCAGACATTCACCTACGAAGAACTGCACACGGAAGTCTGCAAGTTCGCCAATGTCATGAAAGACAAAGGCATCAAAAAGGGTGATCGTGTGGCCATCTACATGGGCATGGTGCCGGAACTGGCCATTGTCATGCTGGCCTGTACGCGCATTGGCGCGATTCACTCCATCATCTTTGGCGGCTTCAGTGCAGACGCCATTTCCGGGCGTGTGAATGACTCGGACTGCAAGATGGTGATCACCACCAACACGTCACGTCGCGGCGCCAAAGCGATTCCGCTCAAGGGGATTGTGGATACGGCACTCAAGAACTGTCCGACCGTGGAAACCTGTGTGGTCGTGAAGGTGACTGAAGACGAATGTCACATGGAAGCCAAACGCGATGTCTGGTACGCCGATGAGATGGCAGGGGCCAGCGCCGAGTGTGAGGCCGAACCCATGGACGCAGAAGACCCTCTGTTCATCCTGTACACCTCGGGCTCCACAGGCAAGCCCAAGGGTGTGGTGCACACGACCGGCGGCTATCTGCTGCACACGGCATTTACCCATGAAGTTGTCTTCAACATCCATGAAGATGACATCTACTGGTGTACCGCGGAT
This sequence comes from Phycisphaerae bacterium, assembly GCA_021736645.1. Taxonomy (GTDB): domain Bacteria; phylum Planctomycetota; class Phycisphaerae; order Sedimentisphaerales; family Anaerobacaceae; genus JAIPFM01. The sequence goes on from JAIPFM010000199.1 coordinate 46,264, forward strand.
ATCGGCTGGGTGACCGGCCACAGCTACATTGTGTACGGCCCTCTGGCCAATGGTGCCACGTCGCTGATGTTCGAAGGTGTCCCCACCTATCCGGATGCCGGCCGTTTCTGGCAAGTCTGTGACAAGTTCAAGGTCACGGTCTTTTACACGGCCCCCACGGCCATTCGTGCGTTGATGCGTCTCGGCGAAGAATGGCCTGCCAAGTACAAACTCGATTCACTCCGCATCCTCGGCAGCGTGGGCGAACCCATCAATCCCGAGGCCTGGATGTGGTACTACGAGAAGATCGGCCGCAACCGATGCCCCATTGTGGACACCTGGTGGCAGACAGAGACCGGTGGTTTTATGATCACACCACTGCCCGGTTGCATGACTCTGAAGCCGGGCAGCGCCAGCCGTCCGTTCTTCGGTGTGGATGCACGCGTGCTGCATGACGACGGCACCCAGGCCAACGCCAATGAAGGCGGTAAGCTCTGTATCATGAAGCCCTGGCCCGGTATGATGCGTACCATGTGGGGCGATCACGATCGTTTCATTGACACCTATTTCACCATGTACAATGATCTGTACTTCACAGGGGACGGGTGCCGCGTGGATACAGACGGCGATTTCTGGCTCATGGGCCGAATTGACGACGTGGTCAATGTCTCAGGTCACCGCATTGGCACGGCTGAGGTGGAAAGCGCCCTCGTCGGTCACCCCAAGGTGGCCGAAGCGGCGGTCTGCCCCGTGCCCCATGAGATCAAGGGACAGGGCCTGTATGCCTATGTCACTCTCAAAGAGGGTGTCGAAGAAACAGACGACCTCAAGAAAGAACTGATCAAACACGTACGCTCTGAAATCGGCCCCATCGCGACACCGGAAGCCATTCAGTTTTCTTCAGCGCTGCCCAAGACTCGTTCCGGCAAAATCATGCGTCGTATCCTTCGCAAGATCGCGGAAAAGAGCACGGACAATCTCGGTGACATCACCACCCTGGCAGATCCCAGTGTGGTGGAAAAACTGATCCAAGGCCGAGGCCTGTAAACCCACCTTTACTTCAATGATGCCACCGGACGCAGGGTCACCCCCCTGCGTTCGGTTGTTTCTTACAAAAGGGATACATTATGAGCGAAGAATCCATCCAAACCCAACCGAACATACCCAATCACGGTTGGCGTGTCACATTATGTGCCATGGGCATCAACCTGGCCCTTGGTGTCCTGTACACCTGGAGCGTTATCAGCAAGAGCGTCCCCGATGACTGGGGGTGGTCTGAAACCGACAAATCTCTGCCTTACATGTTTGCCTGTCTGATCTTCTCCATTATCATGGTCCCGGCAGGACGCATGCAGGACAAATTGAGTCCGCGTCTGGTGGCCAGCATCGGCGGTATCCTGGTCGGCCTCGGCCTGATCATTGCCAGCCTGACCACATCTCCCCTGGGATACCTGATCGGTTTCGGCGTGCTGGCCGGTGCAGGCTTCGGATTTGGCTATGCCTCTGCCACACCTCCGGCGGTCAAGTGGTTTCCAGCGGCCAAGACCGGCATGATTGCCGGGATCGTGGTCTCTGGCTTTGGCCTGGCCTCCGTGTACATAGCCCCCCTGTCCAAGTGGCTGACCTCGATGTATGGTGTTCAGAGCATGGCCATGATCCTGGGTATCGCATTTCTCATTGTGGTGGTCGGGCTGGCCCAGTTTCTGAAAACCCCGCCTCCCGGATATATACCTGCAGGCACACCGACCCTGACGGCCGCGCAGAAAAAGGCCGAGAGAAAGGACTTTCTGCCGTCCGAATTATTCAAGACACCTCAGTTCTATATGATCTGGTTCATGTATGCCTGTGGTGCTGGAGCCGGTCTCATGGTGATCGCCAAACTGGCCGCCATTGCCAAAATCCAGGCCGGTCTTGAACTTGGCTTTGTGCTGGTGGCTGTGCTGGCCATCGGGAATGGCGGAGGTCGTATTATTGCGGGCATGCTCAGCGACAAGATTGGACGCATGCCCACCCTGTTTGGCTGCTTCGTGCTCCAGGCGATCTTGATCATGGTGCTCTCCAGGGCACAGGCCGGGACAGCCCTGGCCACCACCCCGGTCATGTGCGTGATCTCTGCATTGATTGGTGCCAATTACGGCGCCAACCTGTCTCTGTTCCCGTCCATTACCAAGGACTTCTACGGCCTCAAACACTTTGGCATGAACTACGGCTGGGTGTTCACGGCCTGGGGCGTGGGCGGTTTTGTACTGGCCTTTATTGCCGGCAAGATGTATGACGTGTACAAGACCTTTGCCATTGCCTACTACAGTGCCTCGATACTCCTGGTCCTGGCCGCGATCATGGTCTTCTTTGTCAAGACACCCAAGGACACTGGCAACGCATAACCTGAAAACGGTTCTTCAGTTAAACAATAAGGCCCCGTTTGAACTCTCAAACGGGGCCTTTGTTTTTTAACTGCGATCCGTGCACTGTGATCTGTGATCTATAATCCGTGAATCGGAAAAACCAGTGACTTCACGGTCTCCACAGTCTTGTTGATCGCCGAACTCACTGAGATTCGCTGGGTCTCAGGGATGATGAGCTCCCTGTCGCGCAACCCACCGTGCCACTCTGTACTCTCCATCATCACGCCGCCCATGCCCATGGATAAATCAATGCCATCATCCATGCCGCACAGGATACTCCAGCCCAGGGCCCAGGCCCGGACTGTATTGCCCACGTGGTAACCACCGCCGCCTGTCATGAGAATCGGCTTTTCAAAGTGGAGCAGGTGGTTGATCACGTCGGCATAGGTATTGTTGGTCAATTGAAGGTGGGCCAACGGATCACCAGCCAGGGCATCCGCACCGAATTCCAACACAAACACGTCAGGATTAAATGATTTGATAAGAGGTATGACCAGAGACTCAAACACATTGACGTAGACCAGATCATAGGTCCCGACCGGCAACGGCACATTCACACAATACCCCTTGCCCGGTCCCTCTCCAATCTCATGTTCAAAACCGGTCCCGGGAAACAGGATCTTGGGATTCTCATGCAGAGAAATGGTCATCACATCGTTTCGATCCTTAAATGCATAGGTCACACCATCGCCGGCATGCACATCCACATCCAGATACAAAACCCTTTTTCCAGCCTCCGCAAACACCATACAGGCCAATACCGTATCATTGAGATAGCAGAATCCTGCGGCCAGTTCAGGAAAGGCGTGGTGGAATCCGCCAGATGGATTAAACGCCACATCCACCTCCCCGTTCAGGATCATATGTGCCCCCTTCACACTGGCCCCGGTCGCCAGCGTGGCATGCTCATAAAGGCCGGAAAACACAGGACAGTCTGCCGAACCGATGCCCATGGCCAGGGCGTGGCTGTCCCACTTTCCATCTGCAGCGTTTTTGAGACTGCGTATATACTGTGCTGTATGAAATTTTTTCAGTGTCAGACGATCCACAGGCTCAGGCGGTACCTCCTGAATGCCCGGCCCACTCAACCAACCCATGGACTCCGCCAGGTCCCGAGCCTTCTTGGCGCGGGTGGTATTGAATGGGTGCCCCTCAGGATAAGGATACTGTTCTAACACACTATCATATACAAAAGCAGCTCTTCTAGTTGTCATGGTCTCATTATAGAAACCCGTGCGTGCCTCTGCAAGATTCACCCTTGCAATAAGCGCAATTCCTCGATAAAACTGTGTGTCTAGATGGATACCTATACAAGACCAATCAGCATCATGGACCCCATCGGTCCTTCACTTGACCACACCAAGGCCATTCTGTTTGCGCCCTTTGATCTAAACCGATGGCTGGCCATTGGATTTTGTGCGTGGGTGGCCTCTTTGGGAGAGGGTGGAGGTCCCAGTTTTAATTACAAACAAACGGCTGGTGAGGCCAATCAATGGATCAATAAAATTGACAGTTTTTTGGCCTCAAATCCCATGATCATTGGTGTGCTCGTGGTCCTGAGCATCGTCGTGGCCGTCGTGATGATCTGGCTCAGCAGCCGAGGGCGATTTATGTTCTATCACTGTGTCCTGTACAACTCGGACCAGGTCGTCCATCCCTGGCATTATTACCAGCACCTGGCCTACAGTCTGTTTCGATTCAGACTGGTCTTGCTGGCCCTTGGTATTGTATTCGCAGTGGCAGTGGCCTCAGCCGCAATTTCGATCTTTGGCCCGACCCTGCAAGCGATCACCCTGCATACCCTGTGGCCCTTTCTCTTGTATGTCCCTCTCCTGGCCATTGTCCCCCTGGGCCTGATCATTTGTGGTACGCTCACCCACGATTTCGTCATCCCGATCATGCACAAACACACCCTCACCTGCACAGCAGCCTGGTCACAGCTCTGGTCCATGATCGCCATACACAAGGTAGACTTTTTCTTGTATCTGCTCTTTAAGGCCCTGGTCGCGGTGGCCGTGAGTTCTGCCATCTTCTTTCTGGCCTTGATCACCTGCGGCTGTGCCTGCTGCCTGGCAGCCCTCCCGTATGTGGGGACAGTGCTTCTCCTGCCCGTGCCCACATTCAAGCGTGCCTTTGCCCTGCACTACCTCAGACAATTTGGCCCGGACTTCGATCTCTTTGTATCGGAACCGGATCCCAACCAAGATGAACCGGACCCGACCCCAGACCACTACGCAATTTAGTTTTCTTTCCAGTCTTCCTGGCGTGTACCTCTGTACAGACGCACCGTGTAGTCATATTTGGCCTCAGACCTGGGATTCAGCGTGATCGTAAATTTCACGGTATCCAGATCTTCACGCTCATACGCCCCGGAAAAGC